>JBEEMX010000148.1:0-7437 GCA_041192465.1 Pseudomonadota bacterium
TGCGGCCCGAAGGACTCGGCCAGCTTCGCCAGGTGCAGCGCGTCGAACAGGAAGCCCTGCAAGGCCGCGTCCACGGTGGTCGGGTACACGGCGAGGTGGTCGAGGACGGCGGTGGCCGCTTGCTGGACCGCGGTCATCAGCTCCTCGGGCAGTGAGGGCAGCACGCGGTAGGCGTTGTCCTCGCCGTCGTTCGACTCGCTGGCGTTCAGGGCTTTCCAGACGCGGTTGAGCTTGTCCAGCGGTTTGTGCAGCGCCTTCGGGACCGTGTGGCGCAGGCCGCGCACGCTGAGCTGGTCCAGCTCGCCCGTGTGCATCAGCCGGGTGCGATCGACGAGGTTGTGTGCCTCGTCCAGCAACAGCGCCACGCGCCAGCCATTGAGCTGCGTCAGCGCGTGCAGCATCGCGCTGAGGTCGAAGAAGTGGTTGTAGTCGCCGATGACCAGATCGCTCCAGTGCGCCAGCTCCTGCCCGAGGTAGTACGGACAGACGCCGTGCGCAAGCGCCACGGCGCGCACCCCCTCGCGGTGCCAGACCGGCACGGCCAGCGCTGCCTCGCGCGCTGCAGGCAGGCGGTCGTAGAAGCCCTCCGCCAGCGGGCACGACTCACCGTGGCACGCCTTGTCCGGGTGTTCACAGGCTTTCTCGCGGGCGACCAGTTCCAGCGCCCGCAGCGGCAGGTCCGGCTCCGCCCGGCGCAGCGTCGCCACCGCGTCGAGCGCCAGCGCACGGCCGGAGGTCTTGGCGGTGAGGAAGAACACGCGGTCGATCTGCTGGCCGGGCAGGGCACGCAGCAGCGGGAACACCGTGCCGATGGTCTTGCCTATGCCGGTGGGCGCCTGCGCCATCAGCGGGCGGCCGGCGCGGGCGACCTTGAAGACCGCCTCGGCGAGCGGGCGCTGGCCGGTGCGGAAATCGGCGTGGGGGAAGCGCAGCGTGGCCAGCGCGGCGTCGCGGGCGCGGCGGTGGGCCTGTTCGAGCCGCGCCCAGGCGATGTAGGCGTCGCAACGCTGGACGAAGTGCAGGCGCAGCGCCTCGGCATCCAGCGTCTGCGTGAAGACAGTTTCCTGGCGGCTGCCGATGTCGTAGTAGACGAGCGCGAGTTCGAGCTGTTCGAGGCCGTCGCGTTCGCACAGCAGCCAGCCGTAGACCATCGCCTGTGCCCAGTGCAGCGCCCGGTGGTTGGCGGGCTGGCGGGCGAGGGCACCGGCGCCCCGGTGGGTCTTGATTTCCTCCAGCCGGCCCTTGTCGGGGTCGAAGCCATCCGCTCGGCCGCGCACCAGCAGCTCGCCATGCCGCCCCGACAGGCTGACCTCCTTCTGGTAGCCCGCGCCACGCCGGGATGCGACCACGGCATGGCCCTCGATGCCTTCGATCGCGGTCGGCGCCGGGGTGAAGCGCACGTCGAGGTCACCCGCCTTGGCGGTGAACGCGCACAGGGTGCGCACGGCGACGGTCAGCGGCAGGGGTTCCTGTTCGGCGGGCAGCTCCATCCACCGAGCATAGCCCGCGCCAGCGCCCCCACGCGCCGCTGCACCTCGTTCCACCGCCCGCCCACGCCCCCTCAGTCGTCCACCGCGGCCGATCGGTAGCGCAGCGCCTGGCGGTCACGCGCCTGGGTCAGCCCCCACAGCGTGTGCTGGCGTTGCAGGCGTGCGCCTCCGTCCCGGATGAGCGGCTGCCACGCCAGCACGGCGCTCTGGCCCGACCAGGCGCTGACGAAGGCGTCGAACGGGATGGCGATGTAGAGGCCCTTGTCGAAGCTGCCCTCGCCGAACTGCGCGGCGGGGACGTTGGTGCGGGTCAGCCAGGCGCCGATGCGCGTGCCGTTGTCGAACACCCGCGACAGGTCGAGCGTGGCACCCCGGTCGCCCGCGAGGTACTGGCCGACCGCGGTGCTGACCTGCACGTCGTGCCAGCCGGTGTCCCAGTGGAGGCTGAGGTGACCCGTGGTGAGGGCCGCGCCGCGCAGGCCCAGGCGCTGGTCGAACCCGCGTGGCTGGACGCGGTTGATGTCCACGCCTGCCGCCCACCGGCTGCCCAGCGGGCGCCACAGCACTTCGGCGCCCGCCCCGGCGAACATCGACTCCAGCAAGCCCGCATAACCCAGCCCGAACACCGAGTCGCCCAGCCGTTCCAGGTGGGTGAGCTGCAGGTTGGGTACCGTGACGCGGGCGGTGGTGAGGTACTCGCGCAGGTAGGTGCGCACCCGGGGCAGGCCGCTCGGGGCGGTGTAGGCGAAGCGGTCGTAGTTGTCGCTCAGCCGGGCCGACACCGAACCCTGCACCCAGCCGCCGGGCCACAGCCGAGCCTGGGTACTGGCCCGCAAGGTCAGCGCGTACAGGTAGCCGTCCGGCCCGCCGAGGTGCTGCTGGTAGCCGAGGTGGAGGCTGTGGTTGGCGGGTGTCGGGGGCTGCGTCACCCGGTCGGGGCGTTCAGCGGATTCGGCGCCGGTCCCGGTCCCGGCGTCTGCCGTGGTCAGGGCCGGGCGGTGCTGCGCCGGGGGTTGCCACTGGGTGCGGGACTCGACCCAGGCCGCCCGATCGACCACGGTCTGCGCCATCGGCTGCCCGTGGCTACTGCGCACCAGGCGGAACCGCTGGACTGACGCCGGGGCCACCTGGTGCAGCCGGGCGATGGCCCGCTCGATCCGGGGCTGCACTTGCACGCCGTGGGCCGGGTCGAATTCGACCACCCATTCGTTGTCGGTCTGCAGGCGCGTGGCGGTCCAGCCCGTGTCCTGGCTCAGCGCGTCCAGCAGCGCCGTGTCGGGGGCGGGTGGATCAACCGGTGCGGTCGGTGCCACCGGCGTGCGCGAGCGGCGGTCCGTGCGGGTCACGCCAATGCGCTCCAGCGGGGTTTCGAACGACACCCCGGCGGCCCATTGCCGTCCGCGCTCCATCGAAACGTTCAGGTGCAGCGGCCCGTCCTGCCAGTGCAGACCGAGGTTGAGGGGCGAGCGTGCCTGGAGGTTCTGGCCGAACGGCTCGTGGCGGTAGTCGTTGCCGTCCCATTCGAGCTTGACCTGCAGCGGCGCCCAGGGGGTGTGCCATTGCAGGCCGCCGAACAGCGCGGTGCGTCCGGTGAAGAGCGAGGACAGGTGCGCGGTGCCCCCGGCCCCCACCGTTCCTTGCACCCGCTGGGCCGAGCGCAGGCCCAGCCGCGCCAGCGGATTGCCCATCGAACCGCGGTGACCCAGATAACCCCAGCCCAGCCCGAGGCTCAGGTCGAGGTCGCCGGCCCGCTTGCTGGCGACCAGGTATTCCCCGGCGAACAGCCCGGTGCCGCCCGGATCGCGCAGGCCCACCGCCAGTGCGGGCCCCCAGGCGCTTTCTTCCCACAGGCGCCAGCGGATCTCGGAGGACTTGTCCTTGTAGGACTGGTCTCCGGCAATGTTCGGGCCGTAGAGCTGGTGGCTGAGGCTGGTGTAGCGCACGCCGATCTCCATGCGGCCGAACGGACTCAGCACCACGGTGGACTGCGTGTACGGCCAAGCCCGATGCACGGTCAGCCCGACATGCCCGGCGGATCGGGTGCGGGCGGTGGGGGTTTGCAGCAAGCCGGTCATGCCCCAGTCGCTGGCCGACAGCGGCAGGTCGCGGGGCAGGATGGGGGCCTCTGCCAGGGCGCCGGGCGGCTGGGTGGGGTAGGTGGTGTGCAGTTCTGCGTTCGCCGGCCCTTGGGTGGCGAGGAATCGGGCCATGCGTTCGCTGGCGGCGTCGGGCCAGTGGCTGGTGCGGGCGGGTGTCCACAGCCAGGCGCCTGGGGCCGGGGCATCCTGCGCCTCGGCGTTCCATGCCGCCACGCCGACGCGCTGCACCTGGCCGTCGGGCTGGACGACGTGGACCTGATCGACTGGCGGCAGGCCGGTGTCGTCGGCCAGAGCGCAGCGGCGCAGGTAGTCGGCGGCCCGGTGCGTGGCACGGAAGCGCAGGTCGCAGCGGGTGCCGTCGTCGCGCAGGACCGTGACGGTGGCGGGCCGGTCGGGCAGGTCCAGGTCGTCGCCCGCTGGCACGATCGGGTCGGCGTGGGGCTGCAACTGGCGGGCGTGGGCTTCCATCGGGGGGACCAGCAGCACCCGGCCGGTCACGGGTCGGGCCGCTAGCCAAGTGCGCAGCCGCTGTGCCGACGCCGGGGTCAGGTCGCCACGGGCCGCCCGCGTGGCGATGTCCTCGTGCAACTGCTCGACCAGTGCTTGTTGGGCTGGCCGTTCGCGGGCCGAGCGCCACACCATGCCTGGCGCGTAGGACATGGCGGTGGATGCGGCGACGGTCCAGTCGCTCAGCCGCACCGGCGCCAGCAGGGTTTCGGCGCTGGCCGGAGCACTGAGGGTGGCGATGGCCGCCAGGGCGATCCATCGTCGGTGGCACCAGAGGGGCAGCACGGGAGCGGGCATGGGGGTGAAGGGCGTCATCGCGGCCAGCGTTGCCAGGTGATGCAGGTCGGGTCGGTGGTGGGGTCCGGGTCCAGATGCAGGCACTGGCGCCCGTAGACCACTGCGGCGGGCTGGCGCTGCATGTCGATCGCGTACCAGGTGGCGGTGGCGGTAGCGCCAGGCTCGTCCGGGCGGGCCACCATCCAGCGCAGACCCGTGGTGTCGCCTAGCCAGTCGTGTCCGGGCGGGGCGTCGGGCAGGTGGGCCCACGCGTGGGACTGGCGCAGGCCGTAGCGGTGGCCGGGTTGGAGGTCGGCGACCAGGTGCCCCTGTCGAGGGGGCTGGTCATCGGGTGTGGGTGCCTGCAGGTCCGGCCAGCCGCTGTGGCGCACCTCGGTCCAGCTCCGGCGAGCATCGGCGAACCCCACGAGCCGTCCCTCGCGCAGACGCAGCACGACGCCATCGGCGCCATACCAGGGGCCATCGACACCACCCGCCTGCACCATCAGACCCACCTTCGACCCGACCCGCACCCGCAGGTAGCGCAGCGCCGGATGCAGCGGTACCTCGGCGAGGTCCGGTGCCGCAGGGGCGCGCCACGCTTGCGCCACCGTCTGCCAGCCGGCCAGCGTGGACTGGCTGCAGGCGGTCAGCATCCCCACGGCGCCGCAACAGGCCAGACCGACCAGAAACCGCCGGTTCATGTCGCTCAGCGGGTGCCGGTCGTGCCGGTCGTGCCCGTGGTTCCGGTGGTGCCGGTGTCGTCGTTGTTCTGGCTCAGCAGGATGGCCCCGATGGCCACGGCTCCCGCCACGCCCAGCATGGTCGGCGAGGTGAGGCCACCGAACGCGGCGGCGGCAGCCTGGCGAGCGCCCACCGGGACGGCGGGCGCCTGGGGCACCACGGGGGCGGACACGGGTGCGGTGGCCACCGGGGTGATGGGCTTGGCCATCGGCGTGGCCGTGGGGGTGGGGGCCACAGCCGGGGCTGGTGTGGGGGCCGGCGCTGGCGCCGGTGCCTGCGTGGCGACCGTGGTGGGGATGGCGCGCGGGAAGTGGTCACCGAACCAGTTGTCGCACTGCTTCATCATGGCCCGCACGGGCTCGCCGCTGCGGTTGTAGTAGACGTTGACCAGCATGTCGGGGCTGTAGGGCACGTACTTGCCCTGCAATTCCTTGGCCACGCCATCACGACCGGCCGACCGTGAGGCACCGATGTCGCAAGCGCCGGCACTGTAGTTCCGGACGTTCAGCGTGCGCAGCGGCATGACCTTGACGCTGGCTTCGCCTTTGCGCTTGAGCGGTGGCTTGATGGTGAACGACTTGTAGAACGTGGCGGTGCCCGCCTTGACGGCGGCATCGCATTCGGCTGCGGTGTCGTAGCCGATGTTGCCGTGGCCATCCTTGACCATGCCGGCAGCGGCGGCGGTGGCCACCAGCGTGCCACCGGCCACCAGCAGGGTGGACAACAGTCGGCGAGGGTGCGTGGTGTGGCGCATGGGGTGATCCTTTCGAGGAGGTGTGCGGTGTGCTGGATGCTCGTCACAAGCGGTGGCATTCGGCCCAGACCTTTGGACGGCACCGCACGGAATCAGCGTGCTTGTTCCCCACGGATCGGGGGTGTGTGACAGGTTCTGGCTTGCCGAAACACTCAACCCAGCGCCAGCCGCTCCACCAGCGCCATCTGTCTGGGCAGGCACACGCGCTGCAGGTCATACCGGCTGACGATGGTCTCGCGGGCGTTGCTGCGCAAGGCGTCGTGGGTGTCGGGTGGCGCCAGCAGGGCGTCGCACATGGCGCGCGCCAGCCCGTCGCGGTCGAAGAAATCGACCAGCCAGCCGTTGCGGCCGTGTTCGATGACTTCCTCGACCGGCGCGGTGCGCGAGCCGATCACCAGCGCGCCGGCCGACATCGCTTCCAGCATCGACCAGGACAGCACGAACGGGTAGGTCAGGTAGACATGCGCCCGCGCCACCTGGTAGAGCCGGACCAGTTGCCCGTGCGGCAGGCGGCCGACGAAGTGCAGCCGGGCGAGTTGCTCAGGCGTGAGCAGCGGGCGGATCTCGTCGAGGAAGCGGTCGCGCCAGGAACGACCGTCCTCGGACTTGGCGCCGTAGGAGACGCCATCGCTGCCCACCAGCACCACCTGCGCCTTGGGGCAGCGTGCCAGCAGGGCCGGCAGTGCGCGCAGGAAGGCGTGGTAGCCGCGGTTGGGTTCGAAGTTGCGGTTGATGAAGCTGATCACCTGGTCCTGGCGGGTCAGGCGCAGCCGCTGTGCCGAGCCGGGCAGGGCGCATTCGAACACCGCCGCCTCGTCTGGCTGGATGAGCTGCGTGTCCACGCCGTCGTGGACCACCTCGACCTTCGGCTGGAACAGCGCCGGCACGGTCGATCGCTGCCACGCCGTCGGCGAGATGCCGGCGTCCATGTCCATCAAGCCGTGCAGCAGATGGGTGTTCTTGGTGCGGATGCGCAGGCGCGTGTCGATGCTGCGCGGCGGGAACTCGGGGTCGAAGGTGACGTCATGCCCCTCCCAGCCGTAGTACCACTCGACGAAGTGCAACTGGCGTGCTTCGGGCCAGATGTCGCGCAGGAACAGTGCCTCGCCCCAGCCGGGGTGGACGCAGATGACATCCGGTGTGAATCCGTGCTGCTTCATCGTCCAGGCGGCACGGGCTGCACCTTCGCCGCGCAGGACTTTGGTCTCGAACTCGCCTGCCCAGGGGTGGACATTGGGTGTGCTGCCGCGCAGGACTTTGTAGCGCGTGCCAGCCACACCGGGCAGGTCGCGGGCGGTCGGCTCCAGCATCAGGGCGCGGACCTCGTGGCCGGCCTGCACGAGCGCAGGTGCGAGGTGGACATATTGGCCGGGGAAATTCTGGTGGACAAAGAGCAGGCGCATGGTGATGGCGAGTATCAGGGGGCGCCCGAGGTGCAAGAAAGGAAGGATCACCGGAATTTCGCCGCGATCTGCACCGACCACCGGGGCGATCCGCATGGTCAGCGGGCGGGGCGGGCGCTCCAATCGACGCCATGACAACCGTCCGACATTTCCGGCAGAGCCTG
>JBEEMX010000149.1:0-7428 GCA_041192465.1 Pseudomonadota bacterium
CGAGTGGTCGCGCACGGCCGGGCTGCCGGCGGCCGACAGCGACAGCAGTGCGCTGTTCGTCGATGTGGGGGATGAGCCGCTGCCGGCCCGCTTCGATCCGGAGCACCTGCGCCGGGTGCTGGTCAACCTGCTCGACAACGCGCTGCGCCACGGCAGCGGCCAGCCGCACGCGGTCTGGGTGCGCGTGGCGGCGCGGGCCGAGGGGCGCATCGAGCTGTCGGTGGCCAGCGACGGCGAGGTGATCGCGCCCGACGTGGAGCCGCACCTGTTCGAGCCGTTTTTCTCCACCCGCAGCCGCGGCACCGGACTGGGTCTGTACATCTGCCGCGAGCTGTGCGCCCGGTATGGTGCGTCGATCGACTTCCGCCCGCGCGGCCCCGGCGCCCGGCACCGCAATGTCTTCCTCGTGGCGATGCCGCGTGTCGCCCTCGCCCCCACACCGGCTGAATCCCCAGCCCCCACCGCATGAGCCTTGCCGCCCCGCCCCGCCTGCTGGTCGTCGATGACGAGCCGGACCTGCGCACGCTCTACGAACTCGCCCTGCTGCGCGAGGGCTACGACATCGAGACCGCGGGGACGGTCGAGGAAGCCTGGGCGCTGCTGAGCGCCGCCCGCTACAGCGCCATCATCACCGACATGCGCCTGCCGGATGGCACCGGGCTGGACCTGCTGCACCGGCTGGAGCAGGCCGGGCGCCCCGAGAAAACCATCGTCATCACCGCCTACGGCTCGGCCGAGAACGCGGTGCAGGCGTTGAAGTCCGGTGCCTACGATTACCTGACCAAGCCGGTCGATCTGCGGCAGTTCCGCAGCGTGGTGGCGTCGGCGCTGGGTCGGATGGCGATGCCGGCGGCGGGCGCGGCGCCGCGCAACAGCCGCGCCGCTGTCCGCAGCCCCGCCGAGCCGCTGGCGGCCGACGCCCTGCAGCGCATGGGCGGGCGCACGCCGGTGATGCAGCAGGTGCGGGTGCTGATCGACAAGGTGGCGCGCAGCATGGCACCGGTGCTGGTCCACGGCGAATCGGGCACGGGCAAGGAGCTGGTGGCGCGCTCGATTCACCAGGTGGGTCAGCGGGCGGGCGGGGCGTTCATCGCGGTGAACTGCGGCGCGATTCCCGAACCGCTGCTGGAGGCGGAGTTCTTCGGCTACCGCAAGGGCGCCTTCACCGGGGCGAACGAGGACCGCGAAGGGTTCTTCCAGGCGGCGTCCGGCGGCACGCTGTTCCTCGACGAGATCGGGGATCTGCCGCTGGCGATGCAGAGCAAGCTGCTGCGCGTGATCCAGGAGCGGGCGGTGCGGCCGGTGGGCGCGGTGGCGGAGGTGCCGCTGGACGTGCGCATCGTCAGCGCGACACACAAGGATCTGGCCTGCGAGGTGGCCGCGGGGCGCTTCCGGCAGGACTTGTACTACCGGCTCAACGTGATCCAGATCCGCGTGCCGCCGCTGCGCGAGCGGCTCGACGACCTGCCGCTGCTGTGCGAGGCGGTGCTGGCGCGGGTGGCGGGCGAGTCGATGCTGGCGGAGGTGCCGCGGCTGACCCCGGCGGCGCTGCAAGCACTGGCGCAGCACAGCTTTCCGGGCAATGTGCGCGAGCTGGAGAACCTGCTGCACCGGGCGGTGGCGCTGTCGTCGGGCGGGTTGATCGATGGGGTGGATCTGGGCTTGGCCGAGGTGCCACGCGCGGCGGTGTCCATCGATGCGCCGGTGCCGGTGCTGCCCAGCCGCGTCGATGTGCCCGCGGTGGTGCCGTCCGATCTGGTGGCCCACCTCGACGAGGTCGAGCGCGAGGTGCTGGTGCGGGCGCTGGAGCAGCACCGCTACAACCGCACCGCCGCCGGCGCCGCGATGGGCCTGACCCTGCGCCAGATGCGCTACCGCATGGCGCGGCTGGGCATCCAGGTGGCCGGAGACGCACCCACAGCGGAGGACGCCGACGCGCTCGGCGATCTGGCGCCATGAGCGGCGGCTTGCGCTGGCGCCGGCGCCACGCGGCGCGGCGCGGGGTGTGGCAAGGGGATTGGTATCGGCCCGCGCGCTGGATGCCGAGTCCCAACTTCGGGCCGCGTCCGGCGGGGCTGGCGGTGCGGCTGGCGGTGATGCACTCGATCAGCTTGCCGCCGGGGCGCTACGGTGGCGATGCGATCGAGCGGTTTTTCACCAACCGGCTCGACCCGGCGGGCCATCCCTATTTCGCGGGGCTGGTTGGCGTGGCGGTTTCGGCACATTTCCTGGTGCGGCGCGGCGGCGAGATCGTGCAGTTTGTCGGGGTTGGGGCGCGGGCGTGGCATGCGGGGACTTCGGTCTGGCGCGGGGTGCCGAACTGCAACGACTACGCGCTGGGCATCGAGCTTGAGGGGCTGGAAGGCCAGCACTTCGAGGCGGCGCAGTACCGCGCGGCGGCCCGGCTGCTGCGTGACGCCGCGTCTGTCTGGCCTGTCGCGGAAGTGGTTGGTCACGAACATGTGGCGCCTGGCCGCAAGGGCGATCCCGGACCCGGATTCGACGGGCGGCGGCTGGTCCGCTTGCTGCGTCGCAGCATGGTGCAGTCGGCTTGGTCAGTCCGGGATTTGTCAATGGGACACTAGCGGTAGTGTTGAAAATATTCCAATCACGCTACCGGTAGCGTGGTGATATTCTCGGCGCCCACCAACAAAGCCCAAGGCGCCTTCCCCAAGACGGTGCCTTTTTCTTTGTGTCGTCACGAATAGTCACGACAAGACACGACCAGGCCAGACCAAGAAGGAGCGACCCGCCCATGCAAACCGCCATCTCCAGCCCCACGCATCCCCAGTCCCCTCCGAGCGTTGCCACGGGCACCGGCACGGCGTCGGCCTACGCCGGCTACCAGATCATCCGCCGCAACGGCGCGGTCGTGGCCTTCGAGCCGCACAAGATCGCGGTGGCGATGATGAAGGCGTTTCTGGCGGTGCGTGGCGCGCAAGGGGCGGCTTCGGCCAGCGTGCGCGAGGCGGTGGACACGCTGACCGAGTCGGTGGTGCGCGCGCTGCTGCGCTCGCGTCCGAGCGGCGGCACCTTCCACATCGAGGACGTGCAGGACCAGGTCGAACTCGGCCTGATGCGTGGCAGCCACCACGACGTGGCGCGGGCCTATGTGCTGTACCGCGAGCGCCACGCCCAGGAGCGCCTGAGCAAGGGCCAGGCGCCCGCGCAGCCGCCGACGGAACTCGTGGTGCAGGACCATGGCCAGCGCGTGCCGCTGAACCAGGGCGGGCTGCAACTGCTGATCGAGTCGGCGTGTGCCGATCTGGGCGACGAGGTGACGGCCGCGCCCGTGCTGGCCGAGACGCGCCGCAACCTGTACGACGGCGTGCCGGTCGATGAGGTCTACAAGGCGGCGATCCTGGCGGCGCGCACGCTGATCGAGAAGGATCCCGGCTACACCCGCGTCACGGCCCGGCTGCTGATGCACACGATCCGCCGCGAAGTGCTCGGCGACGACGTGCTGCAGCACGAGATGGCGCAACGCTACGTCGAGTATTTCCCGCAGTTCATCCGCAAGGGCATCGACGCTGAGCTGCTGGACGAGCGCATGGCGCAGTTCGACCTCGTGCGGCTGGGCGCGGCGCTCAAGCCCGAGCGCGACATGAACTTCGACTACCTTGGCCTGCAGACGCTGTACGACCGCTATTTCCTGCACATCCGCAAGCAGCGCATCGAGCTGCCGCAGGCGTTTTTCATGCGCGTGGCGATGGGGCTGTCGCTGGGCGAGATCGACCGCGAAGGCCGGGCGATCGAGTTCTACGAAGTGCTGTCGACGTTCGATTTCATGTCGAGCACGCCGACGCTGTTCAACGCCGGTACGCGCCGCTCGCAACTGTCGAGCTGCTACCTGACGACGGTGCCCGACGACCTGGACGGCATCTACGAGGCGATCAAGGACAACGCGATGCTGTCGAAGTTCGCCGGCGGTCTGGGCAACGACTGGACCTCGGTGCGGGCGCTGGGCAGCCACATCAAGGGGACGAATGGCGAGTCGCAGGGGGTGGTGCCGTTTTTGAAGGTGGTGAATGACACGGCCGTCGCGGTGAACCAGGGGGGGAAACGCAAGGGCGCCGTCTGCGCCTACCTGGAGTCCTGGCACCTCGACATCGAGGAGTTCCTCGAACTGCGCAAGAACACCGGCGACGACCGCCGCCGCACCCACGACATGAACACGGCGAACTGGATTCCCGACCTGTTCATGCGCCGCGTGATGGAAGGTGGTGACTGGACGCTGTTCTCGCCGTCGAACTGCCCGGACCTGCACGATCTGTTCGGCATCGCCTTCGAGCAGGCGTACACCCGCTACGAAGGCATGGCGCAGCGCGGCGAGATCACGCTGTTCAAGCGCATCCGGGCGGTGGACCTGTGGCGCAAGATGCTCTCGATGCTGTTCGAGACCGGGCACCCGTGGATCACGTTCAAGGACGCCTGCAACGTGCGCTCGCCGCAGCAGCACGTCGGGGTTGTCCACTCGTCGAACCTGTGCTGCATGACGGCCGACCAGCGCGTCGTGACCGACCGCGGCATCGTGACGGTGGGCGAGCTGTTCCGCACCGGCGGCAAGAACAAGGTGGTCGGTCTCGACGGGGTGTATGACGCCTCCGAAATGCTGCTGCCGCGCCCGAATGCCCCGATCGTCCGCATTGAGACCGAGGAGGGCTACAGCCACAAGGTCACGCCCGATCACAAGGTCTGGGTGAAGGACCGCGGCTGGGTCGAGGCGCAGCACCTGACGCCCGGCGACAAGCTGTTGACCCAGCAACTGGAAGGGCTGTGGGGCCAGCGTCATGAACCGAAGCTCGGCTACCTGATGGGCCTGATCGCCGGGGATGGCACCTTCGGTGAGCACAACGTGTTCATCGACGTGTGGGAACAGGACTTCGACCTGCTGGAGCCGACCACCCAGGTCGTTCACGAAGTGCTCGAAGGCAACACGGTGTTGCGCACGACTTCGGTCAACACGCCGGTCTTCCGCATCGACCCCAAGGTGGGCAAGGCGCGTCTGGCGTCTGCCCCGCTGCGCCGTTTGCTGGCTGAACACGATTTCACGCCCGAAACCAAGACCACCGTGCCGGAACTCGTCTGGCAGGGCGACCGCGAGACCGTGTCGGCCTACCTGCGCGGCCTGTACCTGGCCGATGGCAATGTCGTCAGCAGCGGCGAGGTCACGACGCTGGCGCTGGCGTCGATTGACCGCCAGTTCATCGAAGACCTGCAAGTGCTCTGGGCGAACTTCGGCGTCAAGTCGTCGATCAACCAGATGCGCGGCCACCAGGAGAACGAATTGCCTGACGGTCAGGGGGGCAAGAAACTGTATTGGAGCAAGCCGCTCTATCGCCTGCTGATCACCTCGATCCAGGGTTGCCGCATCGCCGAGTCGGTCACGCAACTGGCGGCCAGCCGCAAGTCGGATGCGGCGGCACAGTACCTGCGCAACCTCCAGAAGACCGGCTACCAGCAGAAGCTGCACGCCACGTTCAAGGGCTTGGTGGAACTGCCGAACGAGGACGCCTACTGCCTGTCGGTCAACTCCGAGACCCATGCGTGGACGGTCAACGGGATGATCACCAAGAACACCGAAATTACCCTGAACACCAACGCCAGCGAGATCGCCGTCTGCAACCTCGGCTCCGTCAATCTGGCCCACCACCTGACGGACGGCCCGGACGGCACCCGTGTGCTCGACACCGCCAAGCTGAAGAAGACGATTTCGACGGCGATGCGGATGCTCGACAACGTCATCGACATCAACTACTACGCCGTCAAGAAGGCGCGTGACTCGAACCTGCGCCACCGCCCGGTCGGCCTGGGGCTGATGGGCTTCCAGGACGCGCTGTACCAACTGCGCGTGCCGTATGCGTCGCAGGAAGCGGTGGAGTTCGCTGACCGCTCGATGGAAGCGATCTGCTACCACGCCTACTGGGCCTCGACCGATCTGGCCGCCGAGCGTGGCCGTTACCAGAGCTACGCTGGCTCGCTGTGGGACCGCGGCATCCTGCCGCTGGACTCGCTCAAGCTGCTGGCCGAGCAGCGCGGCGGCTATGTCGAGGTGGACACCTCGTCCACGCTGGATTGGGACGCGCTGCGCACCCGCATCGGCGAAGTCGGCATGCGCAACTCGAACTGCGTGGCCATCGCCCCGACGGCGACGATCTCCAACATCATCGGCGTCGATGCGTCGATCGAGCCGAGCTTCGGCAACCTCTCGGTCAAGTCCAACCTGTCGGGCGAGTTCACCATCGTCAACGAGTACCTCGTGCGCGACCTGAAGAAGCTCGGCCTGTGGGACGACATCATGGTGATGGACCTCAAACATTTCGACGGCTCGCTGCGCCGCATCGACCGCGTGCCCGAGGAACTCAAGCGCCTGTACGCGACCGCGTTCGAGGTCGAGCCGCGTTGGCTGGTGGAGGCTGGCGCACGTCGCCAGAAGTGGATCGACCAGGCGCAGTCGCTGAACATCTACATGGCCGGCGCCTCGGGCAAGAAGCTCGACGAGACCTACAAGCTGGCCTGGCTGCGCGGCCTGAAGACGACCTACTACCTCCGCACGACCAGCGCCACCAGCGCCGAGAAGTCCACCGTCGGCGCCGGCTCGCACAACGCGGTCAGCTCGGGCGGTGCGCCGTCCTCCTTCGACAAGGCGGCGGCCGCGGCCCAGGCATTGATGGCGGCGGCAGCGGATGCGACCCCGGCCACCGATGTCAAGTTCTGCGCGATCGACGATCCGGGCTGCGAAGCCTGCCAGTGATCCGACCCTGACCATGACCGCGGAATGAAACTGTCCGAACACCAGCGCTTCGGGGCCTGAAACTCCCAAGAAACGCTTGGTGTTTGGACACAACATTCCGATAATTCACCCCCACTAGGAAGTCAGCCATGCTGGTCTGGGAAGACACCCCGCGCTCCGCGCCCACCCCCTCGAATTTCGCTGAACCGAACGGTGCTCATCCCGCTTCGGAAGCCACTTCGACGGCCGTGTCCAGCGTGGTCCAGCGCCGCGTCAACGCCGCCGACAAGCGCATCATCAACGCCAAGACCGACGTCAACCAGCTCGTCCCGTTCAAGTACAAGTGGGCCTGGGACAAGTACCTCGCCACCTGCGCCAACCATTGGATGCCGCAGGAAGTGAACATGAGCCGCGACATCGCGCTGTGGAAAGACCCGAACGGCCTGACCGAAGACGAGCGCCGCATCGTCAAGCGCAACCTCGGCTTCTTCGTCACCGCCGACTCGCTGGCCGCCAACAACATCGTGCTGGGCACCTACCGCCACATCACGGCGCCCGAGTGCCGCCAGTTCCTGCTGCGCCAAGCGTTCGAGGAGGCGATCCACACCCACGCCTACCAGTACATCGTCGAGTCGCTGGGCCTGGACGAGAGCGAGATCTTCAACGCCTACAACGAAGTCCAGTCGATCCGCGAC
>JBEEMX010000150.1:0-7391 GCA_041192465.1 Pseudomonadota bacterium
CGCGCCAGCTTGCGCGTCGCCTGCGCCAGCAGCGACACGTCGATGCCGACGGCGACGAAGCGGGCGCCGAGCGACAGGTAGTGCCTGCCCATCGCCGGATCACCGGTCAGCGTGCCGGCGGCCTTGCCGCAGGACTGGACCGTGCGGATCGCGCCATCGATCGCAGCCTGCACCTCCGGGTGGCCGGGGTTGCCACGGTGGCCCATCGACGCCGCCAGATCCGCCGGGCCGATGAACACGCCCTCGACGCCGTCCACTGCGCAGATCGCCTCCAGGTTCTGCAGCGCCGTGACCGACTCGGCCTGCACGATCAGGCAGACCTCGTCGTTGGCCTTGGCGAGGTAGTCGGTGCGGGCGTTCCAGCGCGAGGCCCGCGCCACC
Organism: Pseudomonadota bacterium; assembly: GCA_041192465.1. Taxonomy (GTDB): domain Bacteria; phylum Pseudomonadota; class Gammaproteobacteria; order Burkholderiales; family Burkholderiaceae_C; genus Sphaerotilus. The sequence goes on from JBEEMX010000150.1 coordinate 382, forward strand.
GCCGCACCGACGCCCCGCGTGCCCTCGGGCGGGTAGCGCATCGCCGACACCAGCGCGGCAGCCTGCTCGGCGGTGTCCACCATCGGCACCAGCAGCGTGCGCACGCCGATGTCGAGCATCTGCTTGATCACGGCCGCGTCGCCCTGGACGATGCGCACCACCGGGTGCGCGCGGTACGGCGCCACGGCCTGCAACTGCGCCAGCACGCTGCGCACGTCGTTGGGCGCGTGCTCGCCGTCGATCAGCACCCAGTCGAAACCGGCGGTGGCGCAGACTTCGGCCGCGTAGTCGTTGGCGAGCGAGAGCCACAGGCCGACCTGGGCCGGGCCGTGGCGCAGGGCGTGCTGGAAGGGGTTGCCGAACTGGGTGTCGGGGTGGGCGAAGGTCATCGTGGTTGGTCTCCAATGTCGGGTGATGCGAGGCGCGGGACTGGCCGCAGCGGGCTGGCCGATCAGGTAGCGATCACGCGCAGATACCCCCGCGCGCCTTGGTCCAGCAGTTTCTGGTCCGCCGTGACCAGCGTCAGGTCCAGGTGCCGTGCCGTGGCGGCGATGATCCGGTCGGCGGGGTCGCCATGCGGCGCACCGGGCAGGTGCGAACTGGCGATGGCGATCGCGGGCGACAACTCGGCCAGCCGGACCCCAGGCAAGGCCAGCACCGCCCCCATCCACCGCTCGACCGCCTGCCCCAGCCGCAAGCGGCCCTTGCTCGCCAGCATGCCGATTTCCCACGGCGTGATGGCACTGATCCAGACCTGATCGCCGGCCTCGTCGATGGCGGTGCGTGCGCGGATCGACAGCCGCTCATCCCCTTCGACCAGCCAAACCAGCACATGGGTATCCAGCAGAACACCGCCCATGCGGCCCGTCATGCATCGGCCTCCCACGCTTCGTCGATCGGTGCGACCAGATCGCCTTGCGAGAGCACCCGACCCTTGAGCGCACCGAACAGCGAGCCGGTCGGCGCCGATGGCGGCATGGGCACCAGCCGCGCCACAGGGCGCCCACGCTTGGTGATGGTCAAGGGTTCGCCCGTGTTCGCCACGTCGTCCAGCAATTGGAGGCACCGGGCCTTGAACTCACCCGCAGGGATCGCAGAAATGGTCATGTCGAGTCACCATGGTCATGTGTCATGGTCATTTTGGACCAATGCAAGGGCATGTCAAGTCGGGGGATAGCAGGGCCGTCGGAGACCATCAGCACATCCAACTCGAATGCCCCGGCCGACCTGAGTCGAAAGGTTCAAGGCGTGGGACTTGCTGCAGCGGGCTGACCCATCAGATGGCCGTGCAGTTCCGGGTAGCCGGCGAACAGGCTGTCGGCACTGGCCAGCCGGGCATTCAACTCCAGGGCCGTCGCGATGATGATGCGGTCGAACGGATCACGATGCACGTCCGTCAAGCGCGTGGCACGCACACACATCGAGTCCGTCAGCGGCAGCAGCTCGATGCCGGACCCGGCCAGTGCCAGCGGAAACCATTCCTGCGGTGGCAGCGGAAGTTCCAGCCGGCCACGGCGATGTGCCAGCGACAGCTCGAAGCAGGAGACGGGCGAAACGCCGATGCGGGGCGATTCTTCGATGCAACGCTGGACACCTGCGGGCAGGCGGTGGTGCGCCTGCATCAGCCACCAGTACCAGATATGGCTGTCCAGGACGATCATGCCAAACAGTCCCAATCACCCTCTTCCACGACCGGCTGCACCAGATCCCCGATCAGCCGCCCCTTGCCCGCGATGGCGGGGTGCGGCTGGCGCCGAATCACCGGGGGCGGCAGTTCGTCATCCGGCGCCAGCACGATCAGTTCGACGCGCCGGTTGACGAAGGACTCCGGCAGGTCGATGACCACCTGCCGGGTGCGCACTTCGACGAATTGACGTTCAACTTGCATCTGGGGTTCCTTCCCGGCCCTGTGGCGTGACCGACGTGATGGATCGTAGTCCAAGGCACCGAGTTCGGCTGCGATGGTCGGGCTGTCACAGCACCACCACCTCATCGCTGAACCGATCCTGCACCCGCTGGCCCGCGCACAGCACCGAGTAGACCCTGCAGTTCAGCCGCGCTGTCCTGGCGCGCAGCTTGGCGGTGAAGTCCTCGCTCAGGCTGCAATCGCCGTCGGACACCATCAGCACATCGGCCTTGAGGCAATTCGGCTGCGTGGCGATGAGGTCCAGGGCGTGCTGGAGCGGGGTCTCGAAATCGGTGCCGCCGTTGAAGCCTTGGCGCAGGAAGGCCAGCAGCCCGGCGGCGTCGTTGCGGGCGTCCATCGCGAAGGTGCGGAGCTGACCGCTGGCGCCGAACAGGACGATGTGCAGCGAGCGGTCTTCCTGCTTCAGGATGCCCGCCACGGCGAGCAGCAGCGCCTTGGCCTTGAGCAGGGGTTCGCCTTGCATGCTGCCGGAGGTGTCGAGGCAGGCGACCACGGGGCCGGTGCGCCTGGACCGGGTTTCGGTGGTTTCGCCGGTCGTCGTCGTGCTGCCGCTGAGCTGGTAGGTGAGCAGGTTGTGTTCCAGCAAGCGGGCGTAGAACAGCGTTTCCAGCGTATCGTCTTCGAGGTTGACCAGCTCGCTGGGCAGCAGGCGCATCAGGTCGTTGCTGCGGTGGGTGCCGTGGACTTCGCTCTGGCTGGCCTGGGGGATGCGGGTCTGGCGCTTGAATTCTTCGGCGACATGCTGGCGGCCCATCTTGCGCACCAGTTCGCGGATGCTGGGGTTCTGGGCGATCTGGCGGGCCAGGGTAGTGAAATCCTCGTCGCCGGCTTTCAGGTCTTCGTAGGAGAAACCGGCGCCGGGGCAGGCGGCCAGGAATGCCTTGGCTTTCTCGCACAGGTCGCTGATGTCGCCGAGGGTCTGGCGGTAGGTGCGCAATCGCTGGCGGATGGGCGCGGGGAGGTTTTCGTCGTCGATTTCCGCCTCGTAGGCTTGGGCTTCGGCGAGTTGCTGGCGCAGGTGGGCGATGTTGTCGGGGGTCAGGGGCAGGCGCTGGGATTGTTCGTTGATGGCGTCCCAGTCTGGTTCTTTTTCTTCTTCGGGCTTGTCGTTCGCGTCGTCGTTTTCCCAGTCCCACAGGCGCCATTTGGTGGCGCCGAGTTTCTTTTTGGCGCTGGTCTTGAGGGCGCCGATGGTGAGTTCCCAGGTTTCATCCGACAGGCCAGAGGCGATCTGGTCCAGCCACGAGGCGTCGTGGTCCTTGTGGCGGGTGCCTTTGACTTGATCGACGCATTCGTTCGCGAACTGGTGGCAGTTCTTGATCACCAGCCCGTAGAACCCTCGCTCGCCCACGCGGGCGGCGGCGTGCTGGGCGACCGTTTCATGGCCGACCGGGCCGTGGCTGTTGCATGAGACGTAAATCTTCCGGCCCCATCCGCTCTGGCTGGTGAAATCCCAGGCGTCATCCAGGCCGACCGTTCTTTCGGCGAAGCCGTCCACGACGATGTTGGAGATCATGCCGTCCTGGACATGAATCCCAGAATGTTCCGCTGCCAGCAGCAGGTCGCAATACACCACGCTGCCGGGCACCGGGATGACCTTTTCGCGGAAGGTGCTGTCAACGAAATATTTCAGGGGCTTGAATAAGAGTTTTCCAAGCAGGTCCGGGATAAAGTTAAACATGGCGTGCCCGGCGTCAGAGCCAGATATTGGCTTTGACTTGGTGGGTCAGCAAATCGACAGTTGGGGCCGCCTTTGCAGACGCTGACGCTCCTGTTGGCTTCGGGGTCGCGTCGATCCCTACTTGGCGCAAGGCCGGGCGGTCGTTTTGATCGTCCCAGACCCACACCGTCTCGAAATCCCAACCCATCGTGTGTTCAAAATAGCGTTGATTGAAGCGGGCCGCGGCAATATAGTCGCACATTGGGGCTTGCCTGCTTGTACTCCGACCTGCCACGGGGAAAGGAAACGCACGGGCTGGCCGGCTTGGAGAAACCTTTTTGTCGGGTAGGGATTTTATACTATCGATAGCAATGTTTTTTTCAATCACAGACTGATTTATGCCTTCCTCGGAAATTGTGTCATGCCAATAAGCCAGAAAACCCGTCAGATCACATCGGCCTACAGCACATTGCTTGATGGCACTGGCGTCAACTGTTTGCGCGATGCCGTAGAACTTTACATACCCGTCCCAGTCACCAGTGACAAAACAGCGTTCTGCAGCAGATTCATTTAATTCTGTCGCAATGCCTCCTTGAGATATTTGATCCGACACTCTACGCACACTCATAGCTACCAGACAATCTGAAATTATGGATTTTTTGGCTGCCCCACCAACAAGCGAATCTCCCGATTGACAACTACGAATTTCACATCCACTAACAGACCCAGTAATATTTTTACCGGCAATGGAATAAATGATTTTGCAATCGAGCGCCCTGTTTGAAATTAATCGCTCGCCCGCTTCGCATGACAGGACTTCGCATTTCTTGGCAATACTCACCAAGGCACCCGATGTTTTACAAGCAGAAAATTCAGACAGATTTGCTGACTTGACTAGGAAGGTTTGGTCCAGATTTATTCGAGAAAAACGGCTTCCTGTCGCATTCTGAAACAACCATCGACTAGCGCCACCAGAAACCTGATAATCCTGCCCTTCGTAATTTCCTCGAAAATTAATTTCTGGCCAAACGGTAACTTTTCGGATATCCAGATCAGCAGTTTGCCGGAAGTGATATCCCTGCTGGCCCACCTCGGGGCGCGCCAAGTCCATCAGGTCTTCCACTGTCTGGATCAGCAACGGATCATCCGCCGTCCCACTGCCCACGTAGCCTTTCACCACAGCACCGGATTTACGTGAAGCCTGAGCAGGCTTGGCAGCTTTGACCTCAACCGGCGTCGGCATGCTGGCTGGCACCTGCCGGCTGTGGCGCTGCAAGCCCTTGATCACCACCTCCCGCACCTTCGGCGCGTTGTCCGCGTGGTTCCATAAACAATCCTTCAGCAACATCACATCCGACAAATCCACCGCCCGCCGCCCATTGGTCGCCGCCGACACCCGCATCAGGTGGATGACCTTCTTCAGCCGCCGATCCGACAGGCTCTCGCGCCGGTCTTCCTTGAACGCTTCCTTGTGCGCCGCCCAGATGTCCTGCACCGCCTGGATCAGCGCCGGCTCGAACACCACCTGTTCCGCCGCCTGACGGACCCGCGCCAGATCCGCCGCACTCAGCATGTCCTCCGTGCGCAGCGTCGGCTCCGTCGTGGTCTCGAACAGCCGCGGCAGGTTGTTCGCCCCGACGTAATCCACGAACACCCGCACCAGGAACCGGTCGTACAGCGCCGCGAGTTCCTCCTGATCGGTCGGCAACTCGTTCGAGGCCGCGATCAGCGCCTGCAGCGGCACCTGCTGGACCTCGGTCCCGTTGTGATAAACGCGCTCGTTGAGCACCGTCAGCAGCGCATTCAGGATCGACGAGCTGGCCTTGAAGATCTCGTCCAGAAACGCCATCCGCACCGTCGGCAGGTAGCCCACGGTGTTGCGGTGAAACCGGTCGGCCTTCAGCGCCGTGATGGACAGCGGCCCGAACAGCTCCTCGGGCGTGGAGAACTTGGTCAGCAGGTATTCGAAGTACCCGCCGCCCTCGCCCTCGTGGGACAAGCTGTTCGCGATGCGCCGCGCCACCAGACTCTTGCCCGTCCCCGGCGGCCCCACCAGCACCAGGTTTTCCCCGGCCAGCGTCGTCAGCATCGCCAGCTTCAGGACGTGTTCGCGCTCGACCAGCCCCTGGTTGAGCTGTTGCAGCAATGATTGGATCTTGGTTTTCATCAACTCCCCCTCAATCGGTAAAGTTGATCATTCTGCCATGCGCCACCGAGTGCAGCAGGCAGGCGGGCGCCGTCGAAGAACTTGTTGTTCGGCCACTTTTGAAGGTGCGGCGGACAAAAGAAAATCCCCGCCATTTGCGTAGCGGGGATTTTTCATTGCGTCACGCCATCAACTTGTCGATGGCAATGTATCGCGCACTGATCGAATCAAATCATGAAACCCAGGCAGATCACGCCGGATTGTTTTCCAGACGATCTCAAAATCCACCTTGAAATAACCATGCGCCACTGCATTGCGCATCTGGTACGCAGACGACAGCGGCAAACCAGGATTTGCCCCCACAAAATCCGGATAACGCACCTCGATGTTATGGCTGGCCTCGCCAATGATTTCGATATTGCGAATCACGGCGTCCTGCACGAGCAGACTCCCCAAGAACGCCGCCTCATCCATGTCCTGCGTATAGTGATCAATGCGCTCGATGGCTTCAAGGATGTGCGCCAGATAATCGGCAAGCCGTTGCTGATCCCTGCTCATACTGGACGCGCCTGCGCCAGCACCGCCGCACGAAATTTGTCCGGCAACGCATTCGGGGTCAGCACATCCACTGGCACCCCCAGCAACCGCCCCAGTTCGTGGCGAATCGCGCCGATGTCAAACAGCGTCGTCTCCGGTGTCGGGTCGATGAGGAGGTCCAGGTCGCTGCTGTCCGTGTCGAGTCCGTGGAGCACGGAGCCGAATACCCGCACATTGCGGGCGCGATGTGCCTCGACCACACGTCGGATGGCTTCGCGGTGCGAATGCATGGCTTCGGAAGGTTTCATGCCAGTCCCTGCGGAGGTGATTTCATCGATATGAACAACATAGACTACCTTAGTATTTCACAGGAAGTACACGCTGGCTATGCTGCCACCACCACCGCCACTCGGAGTTGCCATGCCCTGGACCCCTGCCCCCACCCGCTACGACGCCATGCCCTACCGCTTCTGCGGTCGCAGCGGCCTGAAACTGCCCGCGCTGTCGATGGGCCTGTGGCACAACTTCGGCGACACCACACCGCTCAGCCTGCAGCGCGAGATGGTGACGACCGCCTTCGACCTCGGCATCACCCACTTCGACCTCGCCAACAACTACGGCCCGCCCTACGGCAGCGCCGAGGCGAATTTCGGCCGCCTGCTGCGCGAGGAGCTGAAGCCCTACCGCGACGAGCTGATCATCTCCAGCAAGGCCGGCTGGGACATGTGGCCCGGCCCCTA
>JBEEMX010000151.1:0-11178 GCA_041192465.1 Pseudomonadota bacterium
GACCACCCCATGAGCGCCGGCCCCGTCATCCGCATCCATCCCGGCGACAACGTCGTCATCGCCCGCGCGCAACTGCTGGGCGGCACCGTGCTGGCCGACGAGGGCGTGACCGTCTCCGGGCTGGTGCCGCCGGGGCACAAGATCGCCACCCGCGCCATCGCGGCGGGCGAGCCGGTGCGCCGCTACGGGCAGGTCATCGGCACGGCGACCCAGCCGATCGCGCCGGGCCAGCATGTCCACACCCACAACCTCGCGTTCAGCGACTTCGCCCGCGAACACGCGGATGGGGTGGATGCCGTACCGACCGCGTTCGAGGCCGAGCCGGCGACCTTCGACGGCATCATCCGGGCGGACGGCCGGGTGGCAACGCGCAACTACATCGGCGTGCTGACCTCGGTGAATTGCTCGGCGACCGTGGCGCGGGCCATCGCCGACCAGTTCCGCCGCGACATCCGCCCCGAGGCGCTGGCGGAGTTCCCGAACGTGGACGGCATCGTCGCGCTGACGCACGGCATGGGCTGCGCCACGGCCAGCGACGGCGAGGAACTGCGCGTGCTGCGGCGCACGCTGGGCGGCTATGCGCGGCACCCGAATTTTGCGGCGGTGCTGGTGGTCGGCCTGGGCTGCGAGACGAACCAGATCCAGGGCCTGATCGCGCAGGAAGGCTTGCAGGAAGGCGCCCGGCTGGTCACGTTCAGCATCCAGGATTCGGGCGGCACGGCGCAGACCGTGGCCCGCGGTGTCGCGCTGATCCGCCAGATGTTGCCCGAGGCGAACCGCGTCATGCGGCAGCCGGTGTCGGCGTCGCACCTCGTCGTCGGCTTGCAATGCGGTGGCTCGGACGGCTATTCCGGCCTGAGCGCGAACCCGGCGCTTGGCGCGGCGGTCGATCGGCTGGTGCGGCATGGCGGCACGGCGATCCTGTCCGAAACCCCCGAGATCTACGGCGGCGAGCACCTGCTGACCCGCCGCGCCGTCAGCGTCGAAGTGGCCGACAAGCTGCGCACCCGCATCGCGTGGTGGGAGCAGTACACCGCCCGCCACGCCATGCGCATGGACAACAACCCTTCCGCTGGCAACAAGGCGGGCGGGCTGACGACGATCCTGGAGAAGAGCCTCGGCGCCATCGCCAAGAGCGGCACGACGAACCTGGTCGATGTCGTCGAGTTCGCGCAGCCGGTCAAGGCGCATGGACTCGTCTTCATGGACACGCCCGGCTATGACCCGGTGTCCGCCACGGGGCAGGTGGCCGGCGGCGCCAACCTGATCTGCTTCACGACCGGCCGCGGCTCGGCCTATGGCTGCGCACCATCGCCGTCGCTGAAGTTCTCGACCAACACGGCGCTGTGGAACCGGCAGGCCGACGACATCGACCTGAACTGCGGCACCGTGATCGACGGCGCCGAATCGGTGGACGAAGCCGGCGAGCGCATCTTCCGCCTCATGCTGGACGCCGCTTCGGGCCGCGCCACCAAGAGCGAACAACACGGCTACGGCCAGAACGAGTTCGTGCCGTGGCAGCTCGGCGCGGTGATGTGAACCACTGTGTGACCCACGGTGTGTACAAGGAATCCTGATGGCCCAGCCGATCGCCGAAGGCAGCGTGTACCTGCCTGCCGAAGACATCGCCGCGTGGGCGGTGCAGTGCCTGCAGGCGCTCGACCTGCGGCTGCCCGACGCCCGGCAGCTCGCCGACAGCCTCGTGCAGACCAGCCTGTGGGGCGTGGACACCCACGGCATTGCCCGCCTGCCGCACTACTTCGACCGGATCTCGCGGGGCTCGATCCGGGCGCGGCCGGTGCTGCGGACCGAGCGCACGGGCGCGTCCACCGCGCAGGTCGATGGCGACCAGGGGCAGGGCATCCTCGTCGCGCATTTCGCCAACCGGCTGGCGATGGACATCGCCCGCGAGACGGGCTTGGCGGCCGTGGGCGTGCGCGACTCGTCGCACTGCGGCGCGGTCGGCCTCTACGCCCGCGAGGCGGCACGCGCCGGCCTGATCGGGCTGGCCTTCACCCACGCCGACAGCATCGCCGCCCCGCACGGCGGCCAGCGCCCGTTCTTCGGCACCAACCCGATCGCGATCGCCTTCCCGCGCGAGGGGGGCGAGCCGGTGTGCCTGGACATGGCAACGACCTCCATCCCGTGGAACCGCGTCATGAACGCCCGCCGCGAGGGCCACACGCTGCCGCCCGACATCGCCATCGACGCCGCAGGCCAGCCGACCACCGACCCGAACGCCGCCATCGCCGTCACCCCGCTCGGCGGCCACGACTACGGCCACAAGGGCTACGCGCTGGCGCTGATGGTCGATCTGCTCAGCGGCCCGCTGCATGGCAATCCCTTCGGGCCGAACATTCCGCCGATGTTCGCGGACCTTGACGCGCCACGCCGCATCGGGGCGTTTTTCCTCGTCATCGACCCGATGCGCTTCGCGGGCGGGCCGATGCTGGCGGCGGTCGTCGAGCAGATGGCACGCACGCTGGCCGCCGAACCCGGCTCGCCGCGCATGCCGGGCGATCCCGAGCACGACTGCGAAGCCGAACGCCGCCGCACTGGCATCCCCATCGAGCCTCAACTGGCGCGGCAGATGCACGACTGGAGCGTGCGGCTGGGTGTCCCATCGCCGCTACGTACTCTTGCGCAGGGGTAACCCTTGTGGCCCTGCCGGGGGTGTCTTTCTAGAATCGGCCCCAAGTTTTCCTACTCACTCAGGAGTCTCCGCATGGAACGTCGCAATTTCATCCGTCAAACCGGCCTGGCCGGTGTGCTCGCAGCAGGCGCCGCCCCTGCCATCGTCCAGGCGCAGGCCAACATCCGCTGGCGTCTGGCGTCCAGCTTCCCGAAGTCGCTCGACACCATCTTCGGCGCCGCCGAGGAGTTTTCCAAGCAGGTCAGCGCGATGACGGGCGGCAAGTTCCAGATCACGACCCACCCGGGCGGTGAGCTGATGCCGGCGTTCGGCGTGGTCGATGGCGTGCAGAACGGCACCGTCGAGATGGCCCACACCGCGCCCTACTACTTCTTCGGCAAGGACGAGACCTTCGCGCTGGGCTGCGCCATCCCCTTCGGCCTGAACAGCCGCCAGATGACGGCGTGGATGTACGAGGGCAACGGCCTGAAGCTGATGCGAGAGTTCTACAAGACCTACAACATCGTCAACTTCCCCGGCGGCAACACCGGCGCGCAGATGGGCGGCTGGTACCGCAAGCCGATCGCTTCGGTGGCGGACATGAAGGGCCTGAAGTTCCGCGTCGGGGGCTTCGCTGGCAAGGTGATCGAACGCATGGGTGGCGTGCCGCAGAACATCCCCGGTGGCGAGATCTACCAGGCGCTGGAAAAGGGCACCATCGATGCCGCCGAGTGGGTCGGTCCCTATGACGACATGAAGCTCGGCTTCAACAAGGTTGCGCCGAACTACGCCTATCCGGGCTGGTGGGAAGGCGGCCCGCAGCTCGATTTCTTCATCAACCAGAAGGCATTCGACAGCCTGACCCCCGAGTACAAGGCCATCATCGAAGCCGCGGCGTCCTACGCCCATGTGGACATGCAGGCCAAGTACGACGGCCGCAACCCGGTGGCGCTGAAAACGCTGGTCTCGACGGGCACCAAGCTGTTCCGCTTCCCGAAGGACGTGATGGAGCTGGCGTTCAAGGAGTCGATGGCGATGTACGCCGAGCTGAGCGACAAGAACCCGCACTGGAAGAAGGTCTACGCCGACTACGCCAAGTTCCGCGCTGACCAGAACCTGTGGTTCCGCTTCGCCGAAGCCGGTTTCGACGACTTCATGCAAGCCCAGAAGCTCTGAGCGCCGCGGCTGTTTCCGGCCGCCCGAAGCTCTGGCCCGGTCTGGCGTTCGCGCTGGCCGGGTCGATTGCTTTTTCGGGCAAGGCGATCATCGTCAAGCTGGCGTACCGGCATGGGGTCGATGCGGTCACGCTGCTGATGCTGGCGTTGACGCGGCGTGACCTCGTGGCGGTGCTTGGCCTGGGGTTTTCGGGCTACTACCTCGCGAGCTTCCTCGACTTCGCCGGGCTGGTCTACATCAGCGCCAGTCTGGAGCGGCTGATCCTCTACCTCAACCCGACGCTGGTGCTGTTCCTCGGCGTGGTATTGCACGGCAAGCGGGTCACGCGCCAGCAACTCATGGCGCTGGGCGTGAGCTACGCGGGCGTGCTGGTGGTGTTTGGCCGCGAGTTGACCGACCTGGGGCCGCATGTGGGGCTGGGCGCGGCGCTGGTGTTCGCCAGCGCGCTGAGCTATGCCATCTACCTCGTGCAGAGCGGGCAGGAGGTCCAGCGCCTCGGCGCCCTGCGGCTGACGGGACTGGCGACCACGGTGGCCTGCGTGCTGTGCATCGGGCAGTTCGTGGTGCTGCGGCCGGTAGCGTCGGTGTTCGACGTGGCGACACCAGTGCTGTGGCTGTCGCTGCTCAACGCCACGGCCTGCACCTTCGCGCCGGTGATCCTGGTGATGCTGGGCATCGAGCGGCTGGGGGCGGGGCTGGCAGCGCAGACCGGGCTGATCGGGCCGATGAGCACGATCCTGATGAGCGTGCTGGTCCTGGGGGAGCCGATGACGCCCTGGATCGTGGCGGGTACCTTGCTGGTGCTGGCCGGGGTGGCGCTGCTGGCGCGCTGGCGCTGAAGGGTCAGCGCCGCGAGGACACCAGGATGCCCGCCACGATCAGCGCGAACGCCACCGCGTGGTAGCCGTGTGGCGCTTCGCCGAGCAGGGCGGTGGACAGCAGCGCGGCGAACAGCGGGGTCAGGTTGGCGAAGATGCCGGCGGTGGTCGGACCCACTGCTGCCACTGCCCGGCCCCACAGCGCATAGGCAATGAGCGACGGCCCGACGACGATGTAGAGCACCGCCGCCGCGACGGCCAGCGACCACTCCGGCTGGCGCGGCGACACCAGTGCCTCCAGCCCCGCCGCGCTGCCTGCCCACACCACGCCGAACAGCGCCTGCACCAGCAGCGCCTCGTCCCAGGTCCAGGCGCGCCGCTGGCCGTCTGGGCCGACGATCTGTGGACGCGCCGCGCCGCGCATCGACGCAGGGGGGCGCGCCAGCAGCCAGCTATAGCCCGCCCAGCTCGCCGCCGCGGCCAGCATGTACAGATCCCCCCGCACGAACTGCACCTGCGCCAGCGCCGCCACCTGGCCCCGGCCAATCACCGTGGCCACGCCGACCAGCGACAGCGCCGCGCCGATCACCTGCGCGCGCCGTGGCCGTTCGGCGTAGAACACGGCGCCTACCAGCAGCATCCACAGCGGCATGCTCGCGGCAATCAGGGTCACGTTGATGGGCGTGGAGCTGGTCAGCGCGAGGTATTGCAGGGCGTTGTAGGCCCCCACGCCGAGCAGTCCCATCAATGCCAGCGGACGCCAGCGGGCCAGAATCTCTTGCCGGCGCCCGGCGGTGGCGATGGCTCTGTGCCCCAGCACCAGCAGCACCAGCAGCACCACGCCCCAGCGGATCGCGTTCAGCAGCAGCGGCGGCACATGCGGGACGGTCATGCGACCGACCACGGCGTTGCCCGCCCACATCAGCGGGGGGAGGGTGAGCATCGCGATCAGGCGGGGGGCAAGGGTCATGGAGCGAGGGGCCCACGGTAGCGAGGGCCTTGCGTGAAGACAGCGGGGGCACAGTGTCGCCCAAAGGCCGCGGATCCCGTAAGCTGCACGCTCCCTTCCCGACCGACAGGAGTCCTCCCATGCCCCGCGCTATCCAGATCACCGCTTTTGGCGGACCCGACGTGATGCAGCTCGTTGATCTGCCAGTGGGTGAACCCGGCCCAGGTGAGGTGCGCATCCGCCACCACGCCATCGGCTTGAACTTCATCGACGTCTACCAGCGCACCGGTCTCTACCCGAACGCGCTGCCGCTGGCGCTGGGCATGGAAGCGGCCGGCGTGGTGGAGTCGGTGGGTGATGGCGTCACGCACCTCCAGTCCGGTGACCGTGTGGCCTACGCCAGCCAGCCGCCGGGCAGCTACTGCGAGGTGCGCGTGATGCCGGCCAAGTGCGTGGTGCAACTGCCCGATGCCATCGACTTCGAAACCGGTGCAGCGATGATGCTCAAGGGCATGACCGCGGCCTATCTGCTGCGCCGCACGCAACCGCAGGGGGGGCTGCAGCCCGGCGACTTCGTGCTGTTCCACGCCGCTGCCGGTGGCGTGGGCCTGATCGCTTGCCAATGGGCGCGTGCGATGGGGCTGAACCTGATCGCCACGGCGGGCAGCCCCGACAAGTGCCTGCTCGCGCTGCAGCACGGCGCCACCCACGCCATCAACTACCGCAGCGAGAACTTCGCCGCCCGCGTGCGCGAGATCACCGAAGGGCGCGGCGTGAAGGTCGCCTACGACTCGATCGGCAAGGACACCTTCGAGGGCTCGCTCGATAGCCTGGCGCCGTTCGGCCTGCTGGCGACCTACGGCAATGCGTCCGGCCCGATTCCGCCGGTGAACCTCGGCATCCTTGGCGCCAAGGGTTCGCTCTATGTCACGCGCCCGACGCTGTTCACCCACATCGCCACCCGCGAGGGCACGCAGGCGCTGGCCGAGGAGCTGTTCGCGATGGTCAGCTCCGGCGAGGTGAACATCCCGATCGCGCAGCGGTATCCGCTCGAACAGGTCGCACAGGCGCACCGTGATCTGGAAGCCCGCGCCACCACCGGATGTACGGTGCTGACGCTGTAAGCCCAGGCGCTGGACGCGGTGATTCAGACCGAGGTGTCGGCCTCGGCACCAGGCGCAAGCTGATCAAACCAGCGTGATGGCATCCACCTGGCGGTCGAGCATGCCGGGGCTCACCGAAACCGATGTGACGCAGGCGGATGGGCAGGGCGGCTGCGCCCGTGTCGTCAGGGGTGGTCATGGTCAAGGCGTGAACCCATCAACTGCGGCGCACCCGCAACAGCTCGTCCAGGACCAACCCGATCGCCCCGGCCGTGATGGCGCAGTCGGCCACGTTGAACGACGGGAAGTAACCGCCCGGAAACAGCGGTGCCAGCGCGTTCCAGTGGAATTGCAGGAAATCGACCACGTAACCGTGCCAGGCCCGGTCCACCACATTGCCGATGGCTCCGCCCAGCAGCATCGCCACACTGAAGCTGAACAGGCGCTGCTCGGCGTGGTTCTTCAGCATCCAGATGAACATTGCCGAGGCTGTCGCGCCGAGTCCGATGAAAAACCAGCGCTGCCAGCCCGCCGCCTGCGCGAGGAAGGAAAATGCAGCGCCGGTATTGTGGACCCGCACAAGGTTGAAGAAGCTGGTGATGACCTGCCCGTCGCCGAGCTGGAACCGTTGCAGGATCAACCACTTGGTGGCCTGGTCTGCCACGATGGCCAGCAGCGCAAGCATCAGCCACGGGGCCAGCGATGCCGAGGACGACCGGGACAAGGAAGAGCGGGATTTGGAGCGCATCGGCGGGCCACCTGAGAGGGCTGAGAGGGTCGGGCGAGGAGTCAGGCCGGCACTGTAAACGTGAAAACATGTGCCGTTGCCGCAAGACCTCTGCTTGCCGAGCCTTGGGCCGAATTCGTACCGGAAGCTGATTTTCTCTACTAGCAAAATATGAAAATTGTCGCAAAATATTTTCGTGAAATTTTGCTCGAATGCGCGTTTGGTGTCAAATTGTAGGTAGGTGCTGCCTTGCCCTGAGGAACGAGGGATCGGCAAAGTGCAGACGAGGGTCCGGGTGGGTCGCGACCGGGCGAGAACGATGGGGGTCGGTTCAGTCTGCGCGGGGGATAGTGGCAGGCATTGGATCCACCAGAAGATCAACCAACCGCAGAAAATTGCACTCGATGTCGGCTCTGGCGAAAAAACTGTTTTATTCCAAGCGTTTCAACAAGCTCGCGGTGCGGCTGTATTCGGCCTTGAATCCGCCGCCGTACCGGCGCGCGAACATGGAATTCGACCATGACGTCTGGAACGGCATCTGCACCTTCCATTCCCACGACGGCCGCCAGATCGGGGAGAACAACACCAACCCCGAAATCTACCGGGAGGTGATCGAGACCGAGCACAAGATCTGCAAGTTCGAGGGATCGCGCAACGGGCTGCCGATCAACGTGACTGCACTGCGGCAGGTGATGGCAGTCTGGCCTGATGCGCTGCAGTTCACCACGATGCTGCGCAACGACTACCTCCGCCGGCGCGGCCTCACCGGCCCGCGCCTGACCCTGCGCCAGGGCTACGTGTTCTCCAAGCTGGGGGCCGCCTATCCGGCCTATCTGGCGCGCAAGCGCAGCCACCCGATCACGGCTCTGCCGGCGCTCGAAACGGCGTTTTTCACACTCGGTGTCGGGCCGTTCATGATCGTGCGCACCTTCATGGAGAAGGGCGATCTGGCCGTGCTGCACGACGGGCCGCTCACGGCGGCCGAGCTGTACGAGATGGCCGACAGCTCCGGCACGCTCATCTCTGCTGCCGGAAAGGGCTGCGCAGGCAGCAAGAAGCTCATCCTCGACTTTCTCGACGTGACCATGAATGGCACGTTTGCCAAGCCGCTGGATTCCGTGGACGCCCTGCGCGCAGTCCACAGCATCGCCGACTGGGATGAGTTCTACGCCTATGTGTATTCCACCTCGCGGCTGGAATTGATGGTCCGCCTGACGCAGTATCTGTGCGCGCAGTCGCTGTGCGCGCTGCAGTTGCGCGAGGGTCTGCTGAGCGAGGCCGAGCGGACGCTGGTGTCGGAATGCCTGGCCAAGTGCTACCACGACCCCGGCGACCGCTATGACGACCGCACGGTGATGGGCAATTTCATCCAGATCGTGCTGGCGCTGCTGGATGAATTCGATTTTCCTCAGGTCCGGACTGCGCTGGTGAATGCCAACCTGGTGAATTCGGGCAACGGGGGTTATCTGATCGACCAGGTGGGCGGGGATGCGCGGGTATCGGCCGCGCGTCGGCTGCGGCTGGCCACGGAGCTGCTTTTCCCGTTCTGCAAGCAGGCACTCGATGCCACGCACCGTGCGCTGCACCGCTTCGAATCGCAGACGATCACGCTCGACGACCTCCAGAACCGTGCCTGCGGTCCGTCGCTGAAGCCGCTGCTGGCGCTGCTGGAGACCCGTCCGACGCAGCATGGTGCAGCGGTGGGTGTGCCAGCATGAGCGCGCTGACCACGCCGCTCGACGTCCCCTTTGGCCCCAGTGGCACCGTGTTGCTGCGCAAGATGGTGCTGGACGAGGATGCTCCGCTGCTGCACGACTGGTTCAGCCGCGATTACGCCCGTTTCTGGGGTTTGCAGGGCAAGACGGTGGAGGAGATCCGCGAGAAGTTCGCCGAGATTGAAGCCAGTGGCACCTGCGACGTGATGTTCGGCATCCTGGCGGCCACGGGGGAGCGGCTGTTCATGTTTCAGTCGTATGACGTGAATGCGGATGTGTTGAGCCGGCACTATCCCGTGCGCACGGGCGACCGTGGTTTTCACCTGATGCTTGGCCCGGTCGAGAAACCCCTGCCCGCCGCCGCCTATTACACCTTGCAGGCGATTGCGGCATGGATATTCCGCGATCCGGCCGTCCAGCGCATGGTCGGCGAGCCGGATATTCGCAACCGCAAGGTGCTGCTGCGGCTGGTGCAGGCCGGGTTCGAGTTTGGCCGGGTGATCCACCTGCCGTACAAGACTGCCGTGATGATCTACCTGTCCCGGGCGACGTTCGACCAGGCGCGTGGCTTGCCGCCGCCGCCCGCCCCCACGCAGTCACCGATGGACGGCTGGCGGCTGAACTACCACTCGCTGGTCAGCCGCATCGGCCGTCGCGTCGGCCTGATCGAGCGGCACTGGTGATTTGAGTCGGCGCGGTCAGTGTCAGGCGGGAACTTGCCTCTGGCCAAACCGATCTAACCGCCGTTCAAGGTGGACGCCGAAAGGAGTTTTCTCATGGAAACCGAATCACCCCGCTCCAGCCCCGAGCATCCGGTGAGCATCAACATGCTGAGCGGTTCCGACATCGCTTACTGGTGCCGTGTCTTCGATGTGGACATGACCGAATTGCGTCGAGCGGTCCAGCAGGTCGGACCGCAAGCGCAGTCGGTGCGTGGCTACCTTGCCCGCCAACCGGGCGCGAGGGGCTGAACCTCCGGATGGTCAGGCGCCGCCGGACTTGAAACGAGAATGGCAAGGCCAAGCCGCCGCTGGCGTTGGTGAAATTGCTCAAGGTGCTGGATCGGCACCCGGAGCTGCTGAATGAAGTTCGGGCGGGCTGAACTTGGGGCCTGCTTGAGTTGCGAGTGCCTGCACCTGCCGATACAGCCTCGGCAGATCGCCCTGAATCGTCTTCCAGACGATTTCCAGATCCACTTTGTCGTAGCCGTGCGAGACGCGGTTGCGCATCGTGTACATGACCTGCCACGGGATGTCATCGTGCAATGCCGCAAATGCTGGATCGGCGCGCTGGACGTTGTTTGCAGCCTCGCCAACGATCTCGATGTTGCGCATGACCGCGTCTTGCACCAGTTCGCTATTCAGAAACGCCACCCCGTCCATGTCAGCTGTATAGCGGTCGATGCGCTCAATGGCCTTCAGGATGTGTCCGAGGTAGTCCGGGACGCGCAGGGTCTTGGTCACACCGGAACCGCCTCCGCCAGCACCATGCTGCGGAAGTTTTCGGGCAATGCCCTGGGGGTCAGCACATCGACCGGCACGCCCAGCAGGCGTTGCAATGCCACCTGGATGGCCGCCACGTCCATCAAGGTCGTTTCCGGCGTCGGATCGACGAGGATGTCCAGGTCGCTGCCGTCCGTGTCCTGGCCCCGCAGCACAGAGCCGAACACCCGAGCGTTGCAGGCGCGGTGAGACTCGACCACCTGCCGGATGGCGGCGCGGTTCGAGGCCAGGGCTTCGGAGGGTTTCATGCGGCGTAGGCGAGAGCCTGGAGGATGTCTTCGTGTTCGAGGTAGGGGTAATCGGCGAGCAGGTCGGCGACGCTGCGCCCGGTCGCGATCTGGCCGACGACCATGCCGACCGTGACACGCAGGCCACGGATGCACGCCTTGCCGCCCATCACGTCGGCGCGTTGGGTGATGCGATCGAGGGTGGGCATGGGTGGCTCCTGGTGGTGCGGGCTGCGGTTGGTCGATTGTGCCGCTGTGCGTGGCTTGTGGACATCGCTCCGTTGGGGGTCAGGACGAGCGCCGCGCCTGCTGCGCCACGTACTCGCGCA
>JBEEMX010000152.1:0-13179 GCA_041192465.1 Pseudomonadota bacterium
CGCGGCGTGAACGAACTGCACATCGAAGCCGGACAGCACCTCAACGGCAGCTTCGTGCGCGCCGGACTGGTCGATGAATACCTGGTCTACCTGGCACCCCGACTGCTCGGCGCCGGGCGCGACATGGCCGCCTTCGGGCCGCTGGCACAGATCGCCGACGCCACGCCGCTGGTCTTCACGGACCTCACCCGCGTCGGCGCGGATGTGCGACTGATGGCACGGTCTGCAACGGCATTCAGCTCGCCGGCCTGAGCCGCCTACAATCGCGGGATGCCGATTTCACCCATTCCCGAGCTGGTCGCCGAGCTGGCGGCCGGGCGCATGATCATCCTGGTGGACGAAGAAGACCGGGAAAACGAAGGCGATCTGGTCTTTGCCTCCGATCTGGTCACCCCTGAAGCCATCAATTTCATGGCCCGTTTTGGCCGAGGGCTCATCTGCCTGACGCTGACGCGCGAACGCTGCGAGTACCTGCAACTGCCGCCCATGGCTGCCCGCAACGGCACCAAGCACAGCACCGCGTTCACTGTCTCCATCGAGGCCGCTACTGGTGTCACGACCGGTATCTCCGCCGCCGACCGTGCCCGTACCGTGCAGGTGGCCGTGGCGCGTGACAGCGTGCCGCGTGATCTGGTGCAGCCCGGCCACATCTTCCCGCTGCAGGCGCAGGACGGTGGCGTGCTCATGCGCGCTGGTCACACCGAAGCGGGCTGCGATCTGGCGCGCATGGCCGGGCTGTCGCCGTCGGCCGTGATCTGCGAGATCATGAAGGACGACGGCACGATGGCCCGCCTGCCGGACCTGCAGGAATTCGCCCGCGAGCACAACATCAAGATCGGCACCATCGCCGACCTGATCACCTACCGCAGTGGCAACGAGTCGCTGATCGAGTGCCTGCACCAGGACCGGCTGACAACGCCCTGGGGCGCCTTCGACAGCCGCGTCTACCGCGACCGCACCGGGCAGGTCCACCTTGCGCTGAGTGCTGGCGCCTGGACGGACGAGGACGAAGTGCTGGTGCGTGTGCATGAGCCGCTGTCGGTGATGGATCTGCTCGACATCGGCCGTGCCCGCCATTCATGGTCGCTGCCGCAGGCGCTGACCACGCTGCAGGAGTCCGGCCGCGGTGTGGCCGTGCTGCTCAACGTGGCGCAGGACGCGCAGGCCCTGCTCGGCGTGGCCCTGCCGCCGACCGGCGAGCCGCCGCGCACGTCGATGGACCTGCGCACCTACGGTGTTGGCGCCCAGATCCTGCGTGACCTTGGCATTCGCCGCATGAAACTATTGAGCAACCAGCGCCGCATGCCCAGCATGGTCGGCTATGGACTCGAAGTCACCGGTTTCATGCCGGTGGCGGGTTAACCCAAGGAACACACCATGCAAGGCGCAGACAAGGGCACGACAACCCGCCTCGACGGGAGCGACCTCCGGGTGGCGATCGTCCAGGCCCGCTTCAACGCCGCCATCACCGACGCGCTCGCCGAGCACTGCACGAACGAGCTGGTGCTGCTCGGCGTCGAGCGCAAGCACATCCGCCATGTCGGGGTGCCCGGCGCGCTCGAAGTCGCCGTCGCGCTGCAGGCGCTGGCCGAGTCGGACGACTACGACGCCCTGATCGCGCTGGGCTGCATCATCCGCGGCGAGACCTACCATTTCGAGCTGGTCGCCAACGAGAGCGGTGCGGCCGTGACCCGCGTGTCGCTGGACCATGGTGTGCCGATCGCCAACGCCATCCTCACGGTCGAGAACGAAGCCCAAGCCTGGGCACGCACCGAAGAAAAAGGCCGCGACGCAGCCCGTGTCGCCGTCGAAATGGCCAATTTGCTGGAAGAGCTGACTTGAACCCGACCCCAAAACCCCGCCCAGACACGCCCAGCACGACCGGATCAGGCCCCGCCGCACGCCCCAAATCGGCCCGCCGGCGCTCCCGTGAACTGGCGCTGCAGGGGCTGTATGAATGGCAGATCAGCCGCGCCGACATCAGTGTCGTGCGCTCGCACATGCGCGAGCAGGACGAGTTCAGCAAGTGCGACAACGCCATGTTCGATGCCCTGCTGCAAGGCTGCATCGAGCAGGCGCCCGCGCTCGACGGCCTGCTGATCCCCCACCTGGACCGCCCGATCGCCGAGCTGTCGCCGATCGAGCACGGTGTGCTGATGATCGGCCTGTACGAGCTGCAGCACTGCGTGGACGTGCCCTACCGCGTCGCCATCAACGAGGCGGTCGAGCTGGCCAAGTCCTTCGGCGGCACCGATGGCCACAAGTACGTCAACGGCGTGCTGGACAAGGCCGCCGTGGACCTGCGCCCCACCGAAGTCGCCGCACAACGCCAGGCCCGCGCGGCCTCTCGCTCCGCATGACCCTGCCACCACGGCCAACGCCCGATCCGCTGCGGCTGGCGCAGCGCGTGGCGGGCATCGAGCCGTTCTGGGTGATGGAGTGCGCCAAGGCCGCCGACGCCATCGCCTGCACCCCGGCGTGCGACCCCGCACAGGGTGGCGAGCGGATGGTCTACCTCAACATCGGCGAGCCGGACGAGACCGCGCCGCCCGCCGTGGTCGCCGCCGCGCAGCAGTGCCTGGACGCCGGCCGCACGCAGTACACCCCGGCCGTCGGGCTGCCCGCACTGCGCCAAGCCCTGTCGGACTGGTACGCCAGCCGCTGGGGCGTCGAGGTGGCCCCGGAGCGCATCGTGGTCACGGCCGGCGCATCGGCGGCGCTGCAACTGCTGTGTACCGCGCTGGTCGAGCCGGGCGACGAGTTCCTGATGCCGGACCCGTGCTACCCCTGCAACCGCCACTTCGTCACCGCGGCGGGCGGCACGGCCCGGCTGATCCCGACCACCGCGGCGCAGCGGTTCCAGCTTGACGCCGCCTCGGTCGCCGCCACCTGGGGTCCGAACACCCGCGGCGTGATGCTCGCCTCGCCGTCCAACCCGACCGGCACGTCCGTCCCTGCCGACACCCTGGCGGAGATCGTCGCCACGGTGCGCGCCCGCGGCGGCATCACCATCGTGGACGAGATCTACCTCGGCCTGAGCTTCGGTGGCGACGCCCGCACCGCACTGGCGCTGGGCGACGACGTGCTGGTGGTCAACAGCTTTTCCAAATACTTCGGCATGACCGGCTGGCGACTGGGCTGGCTGGTGCTGCCCGAGGCGCTGGTACCGCCGATCGAGAAACTGGCGCAGAACCTCTACATCTGCGCGTCCGCCATCGCACAGCAGGCCGCCCTGGCTTGCTTCACGCCGGACACGCTGGCTGTATGCGAGCAGCGCCGCACCACGCTGAAAACCCGCCGCGACTACATCGTGCCCGCGCTGAACGCCCTCGGGCTGACGGTGCCAGTCCAGCCAGACGGGGCGTTCTATGTCTGGTTCGATGTCACCGCCCACGCGCCGGACAGTTGGCAGTTCTGCTTCGACATGATGGAGCGTGCCCACATTGCGCTGACCCCGGGCCGTGACTTCGGCCACGCCGAGACCAGCCGCTACGCGCGACTGTCCTTTGCCAGTTCGGTGGACGATCTGCACGAGGCCGTGCGGCGCCTGCAGCGCGCGCTGGGGCGCTGACGATGTCCGGGCCCGCCCAGCGCCACCGCCCATGACCCACCTGATGTCCTCGACGCTGCGCACGCCTGGCAACACCCACGCCGACCCTGGTGCCGATACGGATGCCCTCGGACTGTGGTTGCCAACCAGTCCGGGTGATCTGCCCGATGCCGGCGGCGACACCTTCGAACAGCAGATCGACGCGGCACTGCAAGTTGTTCCGCAGCGGCGCCGCACCGTGCCGCCAGACGAGTCCACCCAGCTGCTGCGTACCTCCACGCCAACCCTCGATGGACGCCAGTTGCACGGTGACACCGACGCTGACACCGTGATCGACAGCGGTGAGATGGGACGCTATGTGCTGGAGCGCCCGCTCGGTGCCGGTGGACTCGGGACCGTCTGGGCTGCCTACGACACCGTGCTGGCCCGCCGTGTGGCCGTGAAGACCTTGCCGCTGGCAGTTCCAGACCAGGAACGCGCGCGGCTGACCGAGCGCGTCCTCGACGAAGCCCGCGCTGCGGCCCGCCTCAGCCACGCCCACATCGTGACGGTCCACGACGCCGGGGTCAGCCCGGACGGCGCCTACATCGCGATGGAGCTGCTGCGCGGCAAGGACTTGTCGCAGATGCTGCGCTCCGGCTGGCATCCGACCACCGAGCAGGCCGCGCTGATCGTGCGCCGGGTCGCCGATGCGCTGAGCTACGCGCACGGCAAGGGCGTGGTCCACCGCGACATCAAGCCCGCCAACATCTTCATGGTCGGGCGCACGCGGCCGGTGGTGCTCGATTTTGGCATCGCGCAGTTGCTGCACCAGACCGAAGCCATCGGCGGGCCGGCACTGGGTTCACCCTTCTACGCCGCGCCCGAGCAATTCGACGGCCGCGAGTGCGGTCCGCGCACCGACGTGTACTCGCTGGGCGTCGTGCTCTACGAGTTGCTCACCGGGCACCGGCCCTACGGCGGCACCTCGCTGGCCGAGATCCGCGCCTCGGTGCGCGCGGCACGACCGCGGCCACCCTGTGACCACGACCCCGGTATTCCCGCCGCGCTGGCCGCCATCGCGCTGCAAGCCATCAGCATCGACCCCGAGCAGCGCCAGCGCACAGCGGGCACCGTCGCCCGCGAGCTGCGCGCCTGGCTGGCCACACCAACACAGATGCCGAGCGGATTGGACACAGAGCCCCCCGCTCCCACCGCCCGGATCGACCCAACCCCTGTGCCGCAGGAGCGCCCGAGCTGGATCCTCAGTACCCTGCTCGCAGTGGTGCTCGTGCTGCTGGTGGTGGTGACGATGCTGTGGACAATCACCTGAACACCGACACCCACCCCGACCCGCCCATGGCCGACCCGCTGTTCCGCTGGCCTCTGCGCATCTACTGGGAAGACACCGACGCCGGCGGCGTGGTCTTCTACGCCAACTACCTGAAGTTCTTCGAGCGCGCCCGCACCGAGTGGCTGCGCAGCCTCGGCGTGTCGCAGGAAGCCCTGCGCCGCGACGGCGGGCTGCAGTTCGTCGTCAGCGACACGGCGGTGCGCTACCTGCGGCCGGCTCGGCTGGACGACGAGGTGATCGTCACCGTCCGGCTGGCCGAGTCGGGCAAGGCCAGCCTCGTGCTCGACCAGCAGGCGCTGCGGGGCACGGACGTGCTCGCCGAAGGCCGCATCCGCATCGGCTGCGTGGACGCGCACACGCTGCGCCCGCGCCGCATTCCCCCCCACCTCCTCGACACGATCGGAACCGCATGAACCAGGACCTCGACATCCTGCAACTGATCCTCCACGCCAGCGTGGTGGTGCAACTCGTGATGGCCATCCTGCTGGCCGTGTCGCTGGCCAGTTGGGCGGTGATCTTCGGCAAGATCGTCGGACTGAAAAAGGTCCGCCAGGGCAACGACCAGTTCGAGCGCGACTTCTGGTCCGGTCGCCACGTCAACGACCTCTACCAGCAAAGCGAGCGCAACGCCCAGCACGCCGCCCCGATGGAGCGCATCTTCACGGCAGGGATGCGCGAGTTCCTCAAGCTGCGCGAACGCCGGGTGAGCGACGCGGGCGCGCTGCTCGACGGGGCACGCCGGGCGATGCGGGCGAGCTGCCAGCGCGAGCTGGATGTCGTCGAGTCGCACCTGTCCTTCCTCGCCACGGTCGGCTCGGTGTCGCCGTATGTCGGCTTGTTCGGCACGGTCTGGGGGATCATGCACGCCTTCACCGGGCTGGCGAACCTGCAGCAGGTCTCGCTGTCCACCGTCGCACCGGGCATCGCCGAGGCGCTGGTGGCCACCGCGATCGGCCTGTTCTCCGCCATCCCGGCCGTGATCGCCTACAACCGCTTCGCCCGCGACATCGACCGCATCGCCATGCAGCAGGACAACTTCATGGAAGAGTTCTCCAACATCCTCATCCTGGCCCGCAACGCGAACCAGAACCAGACACCCTCGGCCGGGGCTGCAGCACAAGCGCCCGCGCCTGTGCCCGGTGCGGCGACGGGGCGGTTCTGACATGCCCGCCGTCAGCCACCGCGGCGCCAGCCGCCGCCGCACCATCAACGAGATCAACATGGTGCCGTTCATCGACGTGATGCTGGTGCTGCTGATCATCTTCATGGTGAGCGCGCCGCTGATGACGCCAGGCGTGATCGACCTGCCCACCGTCGGCAAGGCCCAGCGCCAGCCGGACCGCATCGTCGAGGTGCAGCTCGACGCGGGCGAGCTGCTGCGCATCAAGGTCAACGGCAAGGCCGATACCAGCCACCCGGAGACCGAGGGCGAGCGCATCGCCCTGCCGCAGCTCGCCAAGCGCATCCAGGCCCTGCAGGACAGCTCGGCGCAGACGCCGGTCATCATTTCCGCCGACAAGGGCGTGAAGTACGAGGCGGTGGTCAAGGTCATGGACACGCTGCAGAAGGCCGGCATCGCCCGGGTCGGGCTGGCGGTTCGCACGACCGGCTCCTGAGCGACGATGGCCCGCTCGACGCCCTCACCCGTCCCACCGCCGCACGACCCCGTGCGCAACCCGCCATCGGCGGACAGCCTGCGCCTGGGCACCACGGTGGCACTGATCGCACACGCCGGGCTGATCGCCGCGCTGGCGTTTGGCGTGGCGTGGAAGCGCCAGGAGATCGCCACGGTCAGCGCAGAGCTGTGGTCGGCCGTGCCGCAGCAAGCCACGGTGGCGGCACCACCACCGCCACCGCCTGCCCCAGTCGTCCAACCGGCACCACCACCACCACCGCCGCGCCCAGTGCCTGCGCCGAAGGTAGTGGAACCTGTGCCAGTGCCTGTGCCCGCCGTGCGCGAGGCCGACATCGCCCGCGAGAAGGCCGCCAAGGAAAAAACTGACAAAAAGGAAGCGGCACGCAAGGCGACCGAACTGAAAGAAGCAGAACGCAAGTCAGCGGAGAAAACCGCAGAAAAAACGGCCGCCAAGGAAGCCGAAAAAGCCGCCTCCGCCGAGAAAACCAGGGAAGCCGCCCAGCAGGAGAAAACCGCCAAGGCCCGCGAAGACAACCTCAAACGCCTGCAAAAGCAGCTCGGTGACAGCGGCGACAGCGGCACCCCTGCCCCCGGCACCACACCGGGCGGTGGCACGGCGGCGCAGTCCTCCGGCCCGTCCGCGGGTTACGCCGGTCGCCTGCGCGCCTACCTCAAGCCCAAGCTGGTCTACACCGGCCGCAACATCGGCTCGACGCCCGCCGTGGTGCGGGTGCGGGTCGCGCCGGACGGCACCATCGTCTCGCGCGAGCTGATCAAGTCCAGCGGCCAGGCCGACTGGGACCAGGCCGTGCTCGACGCGATCGACCGCGCGGGCATCGTGCCGCGCGACACCGACAACCGGGTGCCACCTGTGATCGACATCCCCTGGACCGCCTCCGAGCGATGACCGCCATGCCCACTGACACCGCGCCCCTGCACATCACGCACAACGAAGCAGAAACCCAGTTCGAGACCACGGTGGACGGACTGCTTTGCGTAGCCGCCTACCGGCGCAGTCCCGGGATGGTGGACTTCCACCACACGGGCGTTCCGCGGGCGCTGGAAGGCAGAGGCATCGCGGCGGCGCTGGTGCGCGAGGCGCTGGCGTGGGCGGCGGCGGAGGGTCTGGCAGTGCGGCCGTCGTGTTCGTATGTGCGCGTCTTCATTCGCCGTCACCCCGAGCTGGCGGTGCGGCAAGCCGGCTGAGGTTCAGGCGCGCAGGTCGATCACCTTGACCCGCACCGGACGCTCCTTGTCACCACGGCGCACCGTCAGCTCCACCGTCGCGTCGATCCCCGCCCGCTCCAGCTCGCCGACAAACGTGGACAGCGTCTGCACCGGCTTGCCATTGACACCGACGATGACATCCCCGAGGTCGCCGGTCTGCGGGTTGTAGGGCACCAGTCCGGCCGCTGCCGCCGGTGTGCCGCGACCTACAGCCCCCAGCACCACGCCCGTGATCCCCGCCCGCGACACCTGGTCCGGCGAGATCGGCGTCACCCCGATGCCCGGCAGCGGCGCGTGGCCCCGGTTGATGAGCGACGGCACCACCCGGTTCACCAGATCCACCGGAATCGCGAACCCGATGCCCGACGAGCTGCCGCTGGTCGAGCGGATCGCCGAGTTCATGCCGATCAGCCGCCCCGCGCTGTCCAGCAGCGGCCCGCCCGAGTTGCCCGGATTGATGGCGGCATCCGTCTGGATCACGCCCGCGACTTCGCGGAAATTCGCCGTCGGCAGCTCGCGGTCCAACGCGCTGACAAGGCCCTTGGTCAGCGTGCGCTGCAGGCCGAAGGGATTGCCGATCGCATAGACGGTCTGCCCGATGCGCAGGTCGCGCGAGCTGCCCAATGGCACCGGCCGCAGGTTCTTGGGCACCGTCTTCAGGCGCAGCACGGCCAGGTCGTACTCGGCCGCCCCGCCGATTGGCTCCGCCTCGATCGGCTTTCCAGCGTCCAGCCGCACGAAGACCTTGCGGGCGTCCTTGACGACGTGGAAATTGGTGACGATGTGGCCGGCGCTGTCCCAGACGAAGCCCGATCCCGCCCCCTGGCTGACCTCGGCACCGCCAAAACTGCCGCGCTGCACCGTCTCGGTGGTGATGTAGGCCACCGACGGCGCGGACTGCTCGAACAGGTTCACCACCGCCTGCTCGTCCACCAGCAGCGCGCCACGGCTGGCCA
This sequence comes from Pseudomonadota bacterium, assembly GCA_041192465.1. Lineage (GTDB taxonomy): Bacteria > Pseudomonadota > Gammaproteobacteria > Burkholderiales > Burkholderiaceae_C > Sphaerotilus. The sequence continues at coordinate 8,703 of JBEEMX010000152.1, forward strand.
CCGGTCGCGGGCCGGCCGCAGTCTCCTCGCGTCCGCACGCCATCAAAGGGCAGACCAGCGCCAGCAACAAGCACCAGCGGGCAGGGTGTGCGTGACCGTTGTTCATCATGGCGTGTCCAATCGCAGGCAGGAACCGAGGTTTGACTTGCATTTTGTCACCAGTCCGGCGGGTATCCTCGGTTCCATGCACACACCCGTTTCGGCCACCCGGCCGCACCCCCTCTGATGCGCAGCGGCATCCTCCAGGCGGCCCTCGCCTATGTGATCTGGGGACTGTTTCCGCTGTACTTCAGGCTGCTGCACAGCGTCGTCGCACTCGAAGTGCTGGCGCACCGCGTGGTCTGGTCGCTGGTGCTCCTGCTGGGCGTGCTGACCGTGCGGGGGCAGTGGGCGTGGCTCGGGCCGGCGCTGCGCAACCGCCGCGTGCTCGGGCTGTTCCTGGCCTCGTCGGCGCTGATCGCCACCAACTGGTACGTCTACATCTGGGCGATCGGCCACGGCCGCGTGGTGGACGCGAGCCTGGGCTACTTCATCACGCCGCTGGTCAACGTGCTGACGGGCTGGCTGGTGCTGAAGGAGCGGCTGCGGCCGGTGCAGTGGGCGGCGGTGGCGACGGCCGCGCTCGGCGTGGCCTGGCTGACCTGGGCACAAGGCACGCCGCCGTGGATCGCGCTGGTTCTGGCGGCCAGTTTCTCCACCTACGGCCTGCTGCGCAAGACGGCCACGCTCGGCGCCCTCGAAGGGCTGACGCTGGAAACCCTGCTGCTCGGGCCGGTCGCGCTGGCGGGACTCGGCTGGGCGATCGCGCAAGGACAGGCGGCCTTCCCCGGTGCGACACTCGACCTGCAGGGCCTGCTGCTGCTCACCGGGCCGCTGACCGCCGTGCCGCTGCTGCTGTTCGCGGGCGGGGCGCGGCGCATCCCGCTGAGCCTGCTCGGCATGCTGCAGTACATCGGCCCGACGATCCAGCTCGCGCTGGGCGTGTGGCTGTTCCACGAACCCTTTGCCGGTGCGCGGGCACAGGGATTTGCCATCATCTGGGCCGCTTGCGCCTTGTTCAGCGCCGAACTCTGGTGGCGCAGCCGAAGGACACCATGACCGCCCTGTCCAGACCCAAACCCCTGACCCGCCACACCAGCGCCGCCCTGCTGCGGGTGCGCTCCGCCCTGATCTCGCTGAAGGAGATGCTCATCACGGGCGGGCCGGTGCTGCTGCTGGCGGTCGGGCTGGTGTGGATGGCCTACGTGATGCTCGACCCGAACCCGCCGCGGCGCATGGTCCTGGCCACCGGCACCGCGCAAGGGGCCTACGCCGCCTTCGGACAGCGTTACCAGCAGGCGCTCGACAAGCATGGCATCGAGGTGGTGCTCCGGCCAACGCAAGGTTCGCTGGAAAACCTGCAACTGCTCAAGAGCGGCGAGGTGGACGCGGCCTTCGTGCAAGGCGGCTCCGACGAGGTGCAGCTCAGCGACGAAGCCCCGGACGACAACCTGCTGAGCCTGGGCAGCCTGTTCCGCGAGCCGGTCTGGGTGTTCTACCGCGACGACACCGCCAAGGCGAAACTCGGCCGCGAGACGCTCGACAGCCTGTCGCAGATGGCCGGCTGGCGGCTCAACGTCGGGCAGGACGGCAGCGGCGTGACCAACCTGATGCGCCGCCTGCTCGACGCCAACGGACTCGACACCGCCTCGATGCCGCTGACCCGGCTGGCCACGACGCCCGCAGTCGTCGCGCTGCTGGCGGGCGAGATCGACGCGATGGCGATGGTCTCGGCGCCGGAGTCGCCGATGGTGCGGATGCTGCTGATCACGCCGGGCGTGCGGCTGCTGGATTTTGCGCAGGCGGAAGCCTATGCCCGGCGCGTGCCGCAGGTGACGCCGGTCGGGCTGCCGCGGGGCGTGGTCGATCTGGCGAAGGATCTACCGGCGCAGGACGTGCGGCTGGTGGCGGCAACCGCGATGCTGGTGGTGCGCGACGACACCCACCCCGCCCTCCAGCAGTTGCTGGTGCAGGCCGCCCGCAAGATCCACGGCGAGCCGAACTGGTTCCAGGCAAAGGGCGAGTTCCCCAAGGGCCTGGGCGGCGACTACCCGCTGGCGCCCGAAGCCCATCGGTTCTACACCAGCGGCGAGCCGGTGCTGCAGCGCCATGTGAGTTTCTGGATGGCGAACCTGGTGGACCGGATGTGGGTGGTGCTGGTGTCGATCATCGCGGTGCTGATTCCGCTGTCCCGGGTGGTGCCGCCGCTCTACAACTTCCGCATCCGCTCGCGCATCTTCCGCTGGTACGGCAGCCTGCGCGAAATCGAGCAGCACATCACCGATCGCACGCGCAGCCGCACCCTGCTCACCAGCGACCTGGACCGCATCGAGGAGCTGGTCGAGCGCCTGCCGGTGCCGCTGTCGTATGCGGACGAGCTGTACTCGCTGCGCAGCCACATCACGCTGGTGCGCCAGCGGCTCGACGGGATGCCCGATGCGCCGGATACGCCCGTGACCTCTTCGACCTGAACCCACACCGCCATGACGCACGCCCCGATCGCCCCCCTCTCACCGATCCCCGAACGCCTCGCCCTGCTGCGCGAGCGCCTGCGCCACCACGGACTGGCCGCCGTGCTGGTGCCGTCCGCCGATCCGCACCTGTCGGAATACCTGCCCGAACGCTGGCAGGGCCGCGTGCGCTTCTCGGGCTTCACCGGCTCGATGGGCACGCTGGTGGTGACGCCGACCCGCGCCGCCGTCTTCGCCGACAGCCGCTACTGGACGCAGGCCGAAGCCGAGCTGGCCGGCACCACGGTCGAGCTGGTGAAGATCCCGACCGGTGCGGCCACGCACCACCTCGACTGGATCGCCCAGACGCTGGCGGCGGGCGAGGTGCTGGCGGTGGACGCGGCCGTGCTGGGGCTGGCCGCCGCCAAGCAGTTGGGCGACGCGATGGCTGCCCGCGACACCGTGCTGCGCACCGACCTGGACGTGCTCGACGAAGCGTGGCCGGACCGCTCGGGGCTGCCGACCGCGGCGGTCTACGAACACCATGCGCCGCATGCCGCCGTGTCCCGCGCCGACAAGCTCGCCGCCGTGCGGGCCGCGATGGCACGGGCCGGCGCCACGCACCACCTCGTCTCCACCGTGGACGACATCGCCTGGATCACCAACCTGCGCGGCGCGGACGTGGACTACAACCCGGTCTTCCTGGCGCACCTGCTCATGGACGCCACCGCACAGCAGGCCGCGCTCTTCGTCGGCGCCGGCAAGATCGACGTGGCCTTGCAGGCACGGCTGGCGGCGGACGGCGTGGTACTGGCCGACTACGCCGACGCGGCCCCGGCACTCGCCCGGCTGCCGGCGGGCGCCACGCTGCTGGTCGATCCGAAGCGCATCACGCTGGGGCTGCGGCAGGCGGTGCCGGCGGGCGTGCGCGTCATCGAGGCGATCAACCCGAGCACGCTCGCCAAGAGCCGCAAGACCGCCGCCGAGGCCAGTTTCGTGCGCGAGGCAATGGCGGCGGATGGTGCGGCGATGTGTGCGTTTTATGCGTGGTTCGAAGCCGCGCTTGGCCATGAAGCCATCAGCGAACTGACCATCGACGAGCGCCTGAGCGCGGAGCGGGCGCGCCAGCCGGGCTTCGTCTCGCTGAGCTTCCCGACCATCGCCGGCTTCAACGCCAACGGCGCGATGCCGCATTACAGGGCGACCCCCGACTCGTTCGCGTGGATCTCGACCCCGGACGGCCTGGTGGCGGAGGGGCTGCTGCTGATCGACTCCGGCGCGCAGTACCTGGGCGGCACCACCGACATCACCCGCGTCTGGCCCGTCGGCACCCCGAGCGCGGCGCAGAAGGCCGACTACACCCGCGTCCTCAAGGGCACGATCAACTTGTCACGCGCCCGCTTCCCCGCCGGCACGCTGTCGCCGCACCTCGACACGCTGGCCCGCGCCCCGCTGTGGGAAGCCGGGCTGGATTTCGGCCACGGCACGGGGCACGGCGTGGGCTACTTCCTCAACGTGCATGAAGGGCCGCAGAGCATCTCGCGGGCGGTGCCGGATGCCTCGATGGCGATGTGGCCCGGCATGATCACCTCGATCGAGCCGGGGCTGTACCGCGACGGCCGCTGGGGCATCCGCATCGAGAACCTGGGGCTGAATGTCTCGGTCGGGGAACCCGACGAGTTCGGTGAATACCTGGCGTTCGAGACCCTGACGCTGTGCCCCATCGACACGCGCAGCCTGGACCTGGCGCTGCTGAGCGGCGAGGAGCTGGATTGGCTGGACGGCTATCACGCCGAGGTGCGCATGCGCCTGAGCCCACTGGTGGAGGGCGATGCCCTGGCCTGGCTAGCGGCACGGACCGAACCGGTCACACGCTGAAGCGACAAAAAGCGTTGTTCAGCCCTCGAAAGGTGCGGGTGCGCTGACCATGAAGTCCTCGGGGACTTTCATCCCTTGTTGCAAGCGCCGCGCGCCAGCCGTGCGCCGAA
>JBEEMX010000153.1:0-7304 GCA_041192465.1 Pseudomonadota bacterium
TAGGTCACCAACTCCTGCCCCAGTGTGCCAGCGGCATAGGTGTCGACGTTGGGAATTTTCTTCAAGGCCTTGGCATCAGAAACCTTGAGAGTCGTTATCTGCACTCCTTGTGCTTGCTGAGTGGCGTTGGCTGAAGAATTTTTGGAAACCGCCGGAACTTTTGTTTCAACTTGATATAAATCGGCTAAATCACTGTCTAACATTACTTTTCCTTTATAGTACCCAACAAATGAAAGATTACTTGCTAAGTATTTAGATAATGCCAGTGCTTCATCCACTTGGCCACGTAGCCGCTGACCGGATTCGGGTCGGCGATCACCTTGGCTTCCTCGTGTGCCTGGCCCAGGGGGTAACGCTTGGGTGCGGTGCCTGTTCGGCTGCCGATGATCCAGGGTTCTTCGCGGAGGAACTGCAGGCGGTTGTCGGCGGTGGCGGCCAGCGTCAGGGCATAGCCGTTGACGACACCGCCGTTGCGGGCGAACTGCAGTTCGACCTTCAACTGTGGCGTGCGTTTGCGGCCGCCGTGCAGCAGGGCGTCCGGGCCGCCCTGACCTTTGACGAAGGTTTGCAGGTTGCCTTGTGACAAGGCGGTCAGCAGGCGAAAGAGCGACAGGAAGTTGCTCTTGCCCGCGCCGTTGGCACCGATCAGCACGTTCAGGTTGCCCAGCGCGAACTGATCGACCTTGGCGAACGACTTGTAGCCTTCGATGCTGATGGTGTCGATCTGCATGGCGTTCTCGTCTTGGTCAGGTCAGGTCGGTCAGATGTCCAGGCGCACGATCAGTTCTTCGCCCAGCATGTCGATGACCTTGACGGCCAGTGTGCTGCCCGCGGGTGGTGCGGGCAGCTCGTAGCGCCCGTTCACCAGGTCTTGCTTGCGCTCGGGAACGTCGGCCAGGGTGACGTTGAAGACCTGACCGTCGTGCTGGGTGTCGATCAGGATGCAATCGACCACGGCGCGCCAGTCGGCGATCTGGGCACGGAACACGCCTTGTTCCAGGTTGAGGCGCTGCAGGATGGTGGGCGAGATGACATCGTGCAGTTCCACCACCAGGCGGGCGTCGGCGCCTTGGCCTTCGCGTTGGGCGGTGACGTGGGCGGACAGGGGCTCGTGTTTGATGATGCCGCCGAGCTTGCGGTCGGTGCGCAGTTCGATGGCGTGCAGCTTGTTGACCGGGCTGGTGCGGTTGTAGGTGTCGATCCAGGCGCGGGCGTCGTGTTGCCAGCCGAGGCACACCACCAGCACGTCGCGTTCTTCGGCGGGGCGGGTCTTCAGTTCGTTGCGCACGGCTTCGAGGTCGAGCGGGGTGAGCGGGTGGTTGAAGGGGATGATCTTGACGAGGCGGCCGCCTTGGGTGCCGTCGAAGAAGGCATCGGTTCGGGTGCGGGTGACGCCGAGGTGCTGGCAGGCCAGCTCGACGGCCTCGTTGTGCTGGATCTGCAGGTCGTAGTCGTTGACGCGGTAGGTGGCGAAGCCGAGCTGGCAGGGCTGGGCCGTGGTGTCGGCTGTGCCGATCAGCTCACCTTGTTTGCTGGCGCTGGCTGTAGCGGCCTGGGCGCGCATCAACTCCTGAATGCGCTTTGCCGTGGTCTGAATCGCGCCCTTGTTGATGTCGCAACCAATCCAGCGCCGGCCGAGATTTTGGGCTGCCATTGCGGTCGTGCCGGACCCAATGAAACAGTCGAGGATCACATCACCCGGGTTAGTTGAGGTTTCAATCAGGCGCTCCAACAAGGAGACTGGTTTTTGAGTCGGATACTCAGAGCGCTCGTCGGCCTGGCTATTGACGGGGTTGATATCGGTCCAAATGCTACGCAGCGGAACTCCTTTTCCTTCGTCAAGGTAGCGAATTAGACGCGGGCGTTTTGCCTTGTTTTTCGGATACCAGATTCGCCCAGCATCGTGGAGTTGCTGCATTGCCTCTTTCGAGTAGCGCCAACCTTTCTCCGGTGGTGGATGTCCCATCCACTCATAAGTCATGTTCGGGCGCGGGTTCGGGCTAGTCAGGTTATCTAATTGATACTTTCGCCCGTCCTGATCAGCGAGAGCATACTTTTCTTCAAGGTACTTGTCGCTGTAAGCGTGATATTGCTGGTTCCAAGTAAATTCGGAACTTTTTGTGCAAAACAGAACCACGTCGTGGATGTGGTTGTACGTAGTCGAGTCACTCCGCGCTGCTACCCGCTGCCAAATCACCTCGTTTCTGAATCCGTCCTGCCCGAAAACTTCCTCAATTACACAGCGCAAATGATGCGCCTTGTTCCAGTCGCAGTGCAGGTAGAGCGAACCATCCTCGCTGAGGAGTTCGCGCAGCATCAGCAGTCGCTCGTACATGAACTGCAGATAGTTGTCGTTTGCCCAGATGTCGCTGTACTGGACCTGCTCGCCCAGCGTGTAGTCCTCGCCGTCGATCTTGACCGTGCCTTTGGCGCCGCGAAGCTGAACCTTGCGCACATAGTCCGCCCCGCTGTCAAACGGCGGGTCGATGTAGATCAGCTTGACCTTGCCGCGAAAACCGTTGGCCAGCAGGTGCGCCAGCACATCCTTGTTGTCGCCGTGGTACAGCAGCCCACCCTGTGGCAAATCCTTCGGCCAATCGCTCCAGTCAACCGCCGGCAAGGCAACAGCAGCCCGTCCGCCCGTGGCATCAAAACGCTCAATCGCCTGCGCAGGAAACGCCTTCACCCGCGCCAGCGGCTTCTTGCCCACCCACGTCAGCATGGGCCGGCCTTTCGCCTTGGTAATGGTCACGTCCTTGGCCTTCTTCGGCGGGGCGGCGTTGTCGTTGGTGTTGTCGCTCATGGTCTGGTCGATCTGTCTGTCTGTCTGTCTGTCTGTCTGTCTGTCTGTCTGTGTTCGATGTTCCGGGCAGCGTCGCTCACAGGCCCGCAATGAAGTCGCGGACCTGCCGGTAGCCCTCGGGCTTGAGCCCCGTGTCGGCAAACATCAGGTGGTAGGCCAGCTTGTCCGGGTTCAGCCCCTCCCACTGCTTGAGCGCCACCGCCTTGCGACCCTCCAGCGTCAGCGCCGCCTCGCCGCGCCCCAGCCGTGCCAGATCGCTCTGGATGTCCGGGCTGTAGCTGTCGCGCTTGATCTCCACCACGAGGTGCTTGCCATCGGCGCGGCGCAAGACGAAGTCCGGCGTGTAGCGGTGCCACCGGCCGTCGTCGCCCAGGTATTCCGCGTACAGGTCGGTCTTGGCCGGATCGGTCAGGCCACCCGTGAACCACACGCCTTCGATCTGGTGCGCCCCGCTGCGCAACTGGGCCAGCGTCCATTTCAAGAACTCGGCCTCCGGGGCGGAATCGAAGTTGTAGCCTTCATAGTGGAAGCTGCTGGCCAGTGCGTGGGCCACGTCCGGCGTATCGCGGGCGCTCAAGTACAGCGGCTCCCGCTCCTTGGCAAAACTGATGCGCGCCGTGTAGACGGGCACACCGGCGCGCTCGGACCGATCGAAGCCCTCGGACTTGATCAGCGCGATTGCTACGTCAATGTCCTCGAAGTGCTCTTCATACTGCGCCCGCTGGACCTCGATCTGCTGGCCCAGCGCGGCGAGGTGGTACTCGGGAATCTCCGTGCCGGCACCATAGGCCCCACGCAGTGCCGTCAGCACTTCGGCCGTGGGCAGGTGGTAATTGGCTGCCAGTTCGGCTGCTGCGGTGTAGCTGTTCAGTTCGGGCGGCGGCGCCGGCAACACGCCATCGCCGCCGTCCACCTTCTGCAATGCGGTCTTGCCCGAGGCGCTCTGAACAAGGTCCAGCCGCTCGACGGTCACGCCCTTCGGAGCAGCCACCTCCGGCACCGTGAAGCGAAGTGCCGCCGCCGTGGCCGACCCCACCTTGCGCCGGTAGCGCAACACGCGCTTCTTGATGAGCAGGGGCGGCAGGTCATGCCGGTGCAGCACGATCTCGCGCTCCACCCGCTCGGCCTGCTGGCTGTCCAGTTCTCTCAGCGACGTTCCATACGTCTCCGCCAACTGAGACTCCAGCGTCTTGCGGTTGCTGTCGGTCAGGTAGACCCGCGCCGGGTGCGGGTTGCCGGGCACCTGGCGCAGGCAGCGGGTGGCGGCCTGCAGCACGAAGTTGTTGCTGTTGGCCAGCTTGCGCACCAGTGCCGTCGCGAACAGGCTGGGGCAGTTCCAGCCCTCGGTGCCCATGTTCACCAGCAGCAGCACACGCTCGGGCGCCTCGGGGTTGCGCGCCACCGCCTCGAACTGGCGCCGCGTGGCTTCGTTGCTCTTGCCGTCCACCGCCAGGATGGTGTCGGTGCCAATGCCACGCAGGGTGAGCGCAGACTCGACGGCGCCACGCAGTTCATCGCGGGTCTCGATGTTGGGGAAGTACAAGGCCAGACGTGCCGGTGCCCCATTGGGCAGGCTGACGCTCCAGTAATCGCGGACGAAGTCGTCGATCACGTTGGACACCAGCGTGTCGGCCTCGCCGTCGCCCAGGTTGAACACCTTGATGTTGCGGGCCAGCGTCTTCAGTACACCATCGCGTATGCCCTCGCCCAAACCGTACCAGACCACGACATCGCGCAAGGGCTGGCGTTCGAAGTACGGTGTGCCCGTGGCGTTGAGGACGACGATGAGGTTGGTTTCGGCCGCCAGATAGTCGATGGTGCGCCGGACCTTCTTGATGCCGTCGTCCTTGAACACGAGTTCGCCCGTCTCCTTGTCCTTCTCCCACTTGCCCAGCAGCTTCTGGCCGTAGGTGTGGTGGGCCTCGTCCGAGAACACGGCCAGGTGCGGCAGCGACGCCACGGCTTGCAAGCGCAGGTTGGCCAACTCCGCCTGTTCCTCGCCCTTGGTCCCCGCGAACAATCGCACTTGCTGGCTGTTGCCGCGGGCGTTGGGTTTCTGGATGCGGATCTTCTCGGTGTTGGTGACGATGACGTTGAAGGTACTGCCCCAGACGATCGGGATCTGCTTGTCGCCATCGCGGGTGAAGGTGAGCTTCAGACTGGCCGCGAACGACTGGTGCATGCGCGGCGGCAGCAGCTTGTCATAGGGCACGTCCGACAGCTCGCGCAGTGCGCCGAGAATGGTCTTGCCCGGCGCGAAGATCAGCGCGTTCTGCACGAAGGGGCCGTCCGGGTACTCCATCGCCATGGCGAACTCGGTCGCCACGATCGAACCCATCAGGATCGTCTTGCCCGCCCCCATCGCCAAGGCAAGGATATAGCTGGCGTAGTCCAGGGTCAGGGATTCGCGCAGGCTCTCCAGCGCGTACTGACGGACAAAAGCGTTGTCGTTCTGGATTCTCTCGAGACAACGCTCCAGCCCCTCGTCTGCGATGAAGCCGACGATGTCGGGATGGGTCAACCCCATCGCTTCGCGGCGCTCCTTCTTGCTCGGAAACAGCTTGGCGTAGAGGTCTGGAATCTTGGGCGTGTCAAGCACGAGACGCAGATACCAGTACGTCTCCAGTGCTCTGAACTGGGCGCGCCGCAGGTAGCGAAGCTGGCCGGGCTCGCCATCCTCGGTGGCGAACTCCAGAATCTCGCGGACCGCGGGAAAGTCGGCGCAGGGGTAGTTCTGGGCGCGCCACATATCCACGCGCTCGGCCAAGACTTGATACAGATAGGACATACAGATTCAGTGCTGGTCTGGCGTGGTCGCACCCGGCCAGCGCCGAGCGAAATCAAACGAAAGTTGGCGGTGGTGCCGGATGGACAGCAGATACACGGTGCCTTGGTCATCCGTGTTCGCGCCCGCCACCGTGTAGAGCATCAGGTAATCGCCATGCAGGTATTCACGCAGGGCCTCTGGCGCGCCCGCCGGCAGCGCGGCCAGTTGCGCCAGTGCCTCGACCGACTGGGGCGGGTTGGCCAAGTAACGCCGGCCGATGCGCGGGAAACGCTGCAGGTTCGGGATGACCGTGGCGCGCAGTTCGGTCAGCAGGGCATCGAAAGCAAAGCTGGCATCCGCTTCCGCCAGGAATGCCTCGATGGCGTCCAGACGCTCCAGAAAGCTCGCGGTCAGTTCGACCCGGTGCAGCGGGTCGGTCATGGTGCCCCGACGCCGGCCGCACGGCGTCGCTGGATCTGGCTGAGTGCGTCGTCTGCCTCGCGGGTGCGGCCAGCGGCGATGTCGGACAGGCCGCGCTTGGCATCCTCGATCAGCAGGAGGTGGATGCGCTCGCGCTCCAGGCGGTGGTAGTAGTCGAGTCGATCGGCGTCGATCAACGCGACGTAGCTCTCGCCGTTCTTGGTGATGAGCTTTTCGGTACCGGCCTTGGCTTGTTCAGCCAACTCGGACAGGTTGGCACGCGCCAGGGTGAAGGGCACTACATCGCTGGCTGAAAAGCCCATGGCCGGCTCCTTGAAGGGTAGATGCACAGAATCCTGTGCAGTCTACTTCACCCTCAAGCCTTGCCCTCACTCGCCCGCGTATTCGCCCACGGGCAAGCAGGAGCAGAACAGGTTGCGGTCGCCGTAGACGTTGTCCACGCGGCCGACCGGCGACCAGTACTTGCCGCGGCGCAGACTCGCCACCGGGTAGGCGGCGGTTTCACGGGCGTAGGTGTGGGTCCAGTCGCTGGCGAGCAGGCTGGCCGCCGTGTGCGGGGCGTGTTTCAGCGGGTTGTCCTCGCGTGGCCAGGCGCCGGACTCGACCTGCGCGATCTCGCCGCGGATGGCGACCATCGCGTCGCAGAAGCGGTCCAGCTCGACCAGCGGCTCGCTCTCGGTCGGCTCCACCATCAGCGTGCCAGCGACCGGGAAGCTCAGCGTCGGCGCGTGGAAACCGTAGTCGATCAGGCGCTTGGCGACGTCCTCGGCGCTGATGCCTGACGAATCCTTGAGCGGGCGCAGGTCGAGGATGCACTCGTGGGCCACGCCGCCGCCCTTGACGCCGTCGATGCCGCCGCTGAAGTGGATGTCGTAGTGGTCGGCCAGCCGGGCGGCGATGTAGTTGGCGCTGAGGATGGCGATTTCGGTCGCCGAGGTCAGGCCGTCCGCGCCCATCATGCGGATGTACATCCACGAGATCGGCAGCACCGCCGCGTTGCCCAGCGGCGCAGCCGACACCGCCCCGACGCCGCCCGCGCGGTGTTCACCCGCCGTCGCGTGACCCGGCAGGAACGGCACCAGATCCTCGACCACGCAGACCGGCCCGACACCCGGCCCGCCACCGCCGTGCGGAATGCAGAAGGTCTTGTGCAGGTTCAGGTGCGAGACATCGCCGCCGAACTCGCCCGGCGCGGCCAGCCCGACCAGCGCGTTCATGTTGGCGCCGTCCACATAGACCCGGCCCCCGTGGGCATGGACCATCGCGCACAGCTCGCGCACCCGCGGCTCGAAC
>JBEEMX010000154.1:0-7296 GCA_041192465.1 Pseudomonadota bacterium
GTCGCCGCGTTCCTCGGCACGCTCCTGCAGCCGCTGCGCCTTCTGTTCGGCGCGGCGCCGGGCGAAGAACGCACGCAGCAGGTCGCCGCACTGGTCGGCCAGCACGCCCCCTTGCAACGCCGTGTGGTGGTTCAACTGCGGCTGGGCGAACAGGTCCACCACCGAGCCAGCGGCACCGGTTTTCGGGTCGTAGGCGCCGAACACCACCCGCTTGAAGCGCGCATGGAGCAAGGCCATCGCGCACATCGCGCACGGCTCCAGCGTCACGAACAGCTCGCACTCGGGCAGGCGGTAGTTCTCCAGCAGCGTCGCCGCGTGGCGCAGGGCGACGAGTTCGGCGTGGGCGGTGGGGTCGTGCGTGGTGATCGGGCGGTTGTAGCCGGTGGCGATGACCTGCCCGTCGCGCAGGATCACGGCGCCGACCGGCACCTCGCCCACCAGCGCGGCGTTGAGCGCCTGGTCGAGCGCGAGGCGCATGGCGTGTTCGTCGGCGGGCGAGCAGGCCATGGCGGGTATTTCGGGGGTCACGGGAGCTTCAGGCATGGTCGGAGATTATGCTGGCGCGATGTCCAATGTCCTCGCCCAACCGCCCGATGACGCGCTGCCCGCACTGGCCCGGGCACTGTCGCCGCGCATCCACCTCGGCACCTCCTCGTGGAGCTTCCCCGGCTGGGCGGGACTGGTCTGGGCCGGCATGCACCGCGACGCCGAACTCGCCCGCGACGGCCTGCCCGCCTACGCCCGGCATCCGCTGCTGCGCACGGTGAGCATCGACCGCAGCTTCTACCGCCCGATGACCGCCGCGCAGTTCGCCGAGTACGCGGCGCAGGTGCCGGACGATTTCCGCTTCATCGTCAAGGCGCCGGCCCTGGTCGCGGACGCCGTGCTGCGTGCCGCGGATGGCCGTGGTGTGCAGCCGAACCCGGCGTTCCTCGACCCGCGCGCCGCCATCGACGCCTTCGTGCAGCCGGCGCTCGACGGGCTGGGCCACAAGATCGGCGCGCTGGTGGTCGAGATCCCGCCGCTGCCGTCCGTGCTGCGGCGCGACATGCCGGCGCTGTTCGGGCGGTTGGCGCGCATGTTGGCCGCCCTGCCCGCGCTGGCGCCCACCGCGCCGGAGGGGGTGATCGCCGTCGAGGTGCGCGATGCGGACTGGCTGGTGCCCGCGTTCCGGGATGTGCTGCGGGACCACGGCGCACGCTACTGCCTCGGCCTGCACCCCCGCCTGCCGCCGATCGCGGAACAGCTTCCGTTGCTGCGTGCCATGTGGCCGGGGCCGTTCGTGTGCCGCTGGAGCCTGAACCGGCTGCACGGCGCCCAGGGCTACGAGGCGGCCAAGTCGGGCTATGCGCCGTTCGACCGGCTGGTCGATCCCGATCCCGAGACCCGCACCGCGCTGGCCCGCATCGTGCGCGGCACGGCAGCGGCGGGGTTTCCGGTCTACGTCAGCGTCAACAACAAGGCGGAAGGCTGCGCGCCGCTGTCGGTGGTGGCGCTGGCGCAGGCCGTGATCGCCGAGACCTGACTCGGCTTGGCTCGGGCAAGATGGACGCCATGCTCGATTCCCAATCCGACCTCGCCCCCCTGCCCGACACCCCGCTCGGCCGCTACCGCCACTACAAGGGCGGCGAATACGAGGTCATCGGCGTCGCCCGCGACAGCGAGACGCTGGCGCCCATGGTGGTCTACCGGCCGCTCTACAACGCGACCGGCCTGTGGGTGCGGCCCCATGCCATGTTCATGGGGACCGTGTGCCTCGATGGACAGACCGTGGCGCGGTTCCAGCCCCTGCCACCCTGATCCCTTGAACGCCAGGGGCAACAGCACGGCAAAGCGCCGGCTGTTGCGGCTTTTGCACCTTCGGGTGCTGCCTACAGTCATGAGCGACGCTGCCCGCCCTCGCCCACATGACCGCACCCCTGCACGACCACCCGGCAAACCGCCTGCTGCTGCACCTGTCGCGGGTGCTGTGGCTGACCCTGTGCGGGTGCCTGTGGGCCGCGGCGCCCTTCGCACAGGCTGGCACCACCCCGCCGTGCCAGGCCCCCTGCCAGATCGACCTCGCCGGCACCTGGCGCTTCCTGCCCGGCAACCTGGTCGGCGCTCCGCAGTTCGACCCCGCCCAGCGCAGACCCGATGCCCAGTGGCGTGACATCCGCGTCCCGGCGAACTGGCACCTGGAGGGCATCGACCACAGTGGCGTGGCCTGGTACCGCAAGGAATTCGAGGCCCCCGCCGCCGCGCCCGCCACCCGGGCCCTGCTCCAGTTCGGCGGCATCGACTACTTCGCCGATGTCTGGCTGAACGGACGCTACCTCGGCGCGCACGAAGGTTATTTCGAGGCGTTCGCCTTCGACGTGACGCACGCGCTGCGCCCCGGCCAGCGCAATGAACTCTTGGTGCGTGTGGACAGCCCGGTCGAGCACCCCAGCGCCTGGTCGCTGCGCAAGCGCCTGATCAAGGGCATCTTCTCGCACCACGACACCCGCCCCGGTGGCGCCTGGTCCACGCGCGGACAGGAGCAGAACACCGGCGGCATCTGGAGCGAGGTCACCCTGCGCTTCGGGCAGCCACTGGTGCTCGACGAGCCGCAGGTGCGCAGCCGCGTGGACACGGCGGCCGGCACTGTCGCGGCCACCGTGACGCTGGGCACCTGGAGCGACACCCGCCGTCCGACGCCGCCCGCCGAGCTGGAGCTGACCTTCACGCCCCACAACTTCACGGGCCGCAGCTACCGGGAGCGGCGCGCCTGGCCGGTCGCGGCCGGGCACACGCACCAGTCGATCGACATCGCGCTGCCCGCGGCCGAGCTGTGGTGGCCGGCGGAGCTGGGACAGCCGCACCTCTACCGCGTGCAGGCCACGCTGCGCAGCGGTGGTCGCGTGCTCGACCAGCGCGAGACCGTGACCGGGCTGCGCGAGGTGCGGGTCGATCCCCGCACCCAGCAGTGGCACGTCAACGGCCAGCGGCTGTTCCTGCGCGGCACCAACTACATCGCCACCCAGTGGCTGGCCGAGATGGACAGCGGTGCCTACCGCCGGGACATCGCCCTGATGCGCGCCGCCCACGTCAACGCCGTGCGTGTCCACGCCCACGTCGGCGACCGCCGCTGGTACCGCGCCTGCGACGAGGCGGGGCTGCTGGTCTGGCAGGACTTCCCGCTGCAGTGGGGCTACACCGACAGCCCCGAGTTCCAGACCGAAGCCCAGCGCCAGGTCGCCGCCATGGTGCGCACGCTCGACAGCCACCCGTCGATCATCGCCTGGAGCCTGCACAACGAGCCACCCTGGGACGCCTGGTGGATGAAGTACAAGTATCCGGACTACGACCCGCACCAGAACCGCGTGCTCGACGACGATCTGGAACGCACTGTCCGGCATCTCGACAGCAGCCGCTACGTCCACAAGGCGTCCACGTCCGGCGAGCACCAATGGCAGGGCTGGTACTCGGGCCACTGGACCGACTTCAACAAGCCCACCACGCACGCGCTGGTGACGGAGTTCGGCGCGCAGGCCCTGCCCGGCATTGCCTCGCTGCGGCGGCTGTTCAACGAGGACAACCTCTTCCCCGACACCGACAAGAAGCTTGAAGCCTGGCAGTACCACAACTTCCAGCCCGACGAGACCTTCAAGAACGCCAAGATCAGCAAGGGCAAGAACATCCACGCGTTCATCGCCAACAGCCAGACCTACCAGGCCCGGCTGATCCAGCTCGCCGCGGAGTCGCTGCGCCGGCAGAAGTACCACCCGGTCGGCGCCATCTTCCAGTTCATGTTCGTCGAGGACTGGCCCTCGATGAACTGGGGCGTGGTCGATTACTGGCGCGTGCCCAAGGCCGGCTACGACGCCCTCGCCCGCGCCTACCAGCCGCTGCTGCCCAGCATCGAGTGGGACCAGGAACAACCCGCCGCCGGCAGCGTGGCCACGTTCACGCTGTGGCTGGTGAACGACACGCTGCAGTCCCACACCGCACTGGCCTACGCCTGGCGCTTGGCCTGCAACGGCAAGACGCTGGCCGAGGACCAGTTCACCGCCGCCGTCGAAGCCGACGCCGCCACCCGGCTGCGCCGCATCGAATCCCCCGCCCTGCCGCCAGGCAGTTGCACCCTGCGCGCCACCGTGACCAGCGCACAGGGCACCCCTCTCGCCGACAACCAGCATGACTTCAATGTTCTCTGACCGTTCCACCCGCCACGGACGCCACCCGCGCCGCGCCAGCGTGAACGTCCTGCGCCTCGGGCTCGGCCTGTGCGCCGGACTGGTGGCGGCAGGCGCGCTGGCGCAGACCACCGCCGGCAGCCTCGCTGGCGTGGCGCCTGCACCTGCGCAGCCCGTGCTCAACCAGCTTGGCAGCAAGCCAGGATGGCCTCTGCACGCCCGGCTCGTGCAGACCGAGCGCGACAACCGTCCGGTCAAGGCATCGGTGATCGACCTCGCGAGCGGCACGGTGGTGCGCAACCTCGTCGCCGGACCCGGTGCGCTGGACGCCGACAGCGGCGACTGGATCCGCAACCTCGATCTCGGCGCGCCGCTGCCCGCGGGCCGTTACGCGCTGCAGATCGCCGGGCTGGAGCCGGTGCGCTTCGAGGTCGGGAACGCGGTCTACCAGCCGCTGCACCGGGCGCTGCTGCGGGCGTTCTACCTGCAACGCTGCGGCGCGGCGCTGCACGACGCGGAAAGCGGTCTCGACCACCCCGTCTGCCACGCCGAGGACGCCACGCTCGCCCACGCCGACGAGGTCAACCCGAAAGGCCACCCCCTGGGCGCGGCCGGTGGCTGGCACGACGCGGGCGACTACGGCAAGTACGTCTCCACCACCGCCGTCGCCATCGCCCGGATGCTGGCCGTCTACGAGCGCGACCCGGCCCGCTACGCCGACGACGCCACCGGCATCCCGGAAAGCGGCAACCGCGTGCCCGACCTGCTCGACGAGATGCGCATCGGCCTGGACTGGATGCTGGCGATGCAGCGGCAGGACGGGGCCGTCTACCGCAAGCTCGGCGGACCGAACTGGCCGCACAAGAAAGCGCCGCACGAGGATGTCGTGCCGCGGCTGGTCTACGGCGTCAGCTCACCGGAAACGGCCAAGGCGGCCGCCACCTGGGCGCAGGCCGCCCGGTTGTTCGCCACGCACGACGCAAAAACCGCCGCCCGCTACCTCGACGCGGCGCGGCGAAGCTGGGCCTGGCTGGAGGCGCAAACTGGCCCGGCCCAGCGGTTCGACTACACCGAGGGCGACGACAACGGCTCCGGCCCCTACCGCGCCAACGCGACCGACACCGAAGCCTCGCTGACCTACGACTGGGACGACCGGCTCTGGGCCGCCACCGAGCTGTACCTCACCACGCGGGAAGCGCCGTACCTGAAGCGCATGGAGCAGTGGCTGCCGCAAGCCCCGCTGAACCTGTTCGAGTGGAAAGACCCGTCGGCGCTGGCCATGTCCTACCTGCTGTGGCACCCGGCGCTGCAGGGGCGCGAGGATCTGGCCGCTCCGGTGCGCCAGCGCATCCTGCAGCGCGCCCGCGGTCTTTCGGAGCAGCACCGCAAGAGCGGCTGGGGCATCGCCAACAACCGCTTCGTCTGGGGCTCCAACAAGATGACGGCCGAGGAAGGCATCACCCTGTGCATGGCCTACCAGATCGGCGGCAATCCGCAGTACCTGGCCGCCGCCCGTGACCAGCTCCACTACCTGCTCGGGCGCAACCACTTCGGCAAGTCTTTCGTCAGCGGTGTCGGCAGCGACGCGGTGCGCGAGGTCAGCCACCTCTGGTACCAGGTCAGCCGCAAGCCCATCCCGGGGCTGTTCGTCGGCGGGCCGAACACGCTGGAGCAGTCGAACATCGGCCCCAAGGGCCGCGGCCCGCTGAGCTGGATCGACGACACCCGCTCCTACGCCACCAACGAGTTCGCGCTTGACTACAACGCCAGCCTCATCGGCTTGCTGGGCGAGCTGGAAACGGACTGCCACACGCGCCGTCCTGCCCATTGACCCTTGCGCCGACCGCGCCAATCGCTTCTCTCCACAACAACAACCGCTGGAACCCCGATGACCCGTCCGCACCATGCCCACCAACTCGGCCGCCGCACCGTCGCCCTGGTCCTCGCCGGAGGCCGCGGCTCGCGCCTGAAGCAGCTCACCGACCACCGCGCCAAGCCGGCGGTCTTCTTCGGCGGCAAGTTCCGCATCGTCGATTTCGCGCTGTCGAACTGCGTGAACTCGGGCCTGCGCCGCATCAGCGTGATCACGCAGTACAAGTCGCATTCGCTGCTGCGGCACCTGCAACGCGGCTGGAGTTTCCTGCGCGGTGAACTCAACGAGATGATGGAGCTGCTGCCCGCCCAGCAACGCATCCACGAGGACCACTGGTACCGCGGCACCGCCGACGCCGTCTACCAGAACCTGGACATCCTGCGCAGCAAGCGGCCGGCCTATGTGCTGATCCTGGCGGGCGACCACGTCTACAAGATGGACTACTCGATCATGCTGGAGGACCACGCCGCCAGCGGCCGGGCCTGCACCGTGGGCTGCATCGAGGTGGACCGGCAGGAAGCGTCGGCCTTCGGCGTGATGTCGGTCGATGCCGAGCGCCGCATCACCCGCTTCGACGAAAAGCCCGCCAACCCCGCGCCCATGCCCGGCAAGCCGGGCCGCTCGCTGGCCAGCATGGGCATCTACATCTTCAACGCGGACTACCTGTTCCACCTGCTGGAATCCGACCTGGACAACCCGGCCAGCCAGCACGACTTCGGCGCCGACATCATCCCCCGCGCCGTCGCCGACGGACAGGCGCACGCGCACCCGTTCTCGCTGTCCTGCGTGACCACCAACAACGAAGCGGTGGACTACTGGCGCGACGTGGGCACGCTCGACGCCTACTGGGCCGCCAACCTGGATCTGGCCGAAGTGTTGCCACAGCTCGACCTCTACGACACCGAGTGGCCGATCTGGACCCACCAGTTCCAGACCCCGCCGGCCAAGTTCGTGCGCGGGCGGGATGGCCGGCTCGGTGTCAACTACAACACCATGATTTCCAGCGGCTGCATCGTGGCCGGCTCGCACCTGTCGCACAGCGTGCTGTTCTCGAACGTGCGCATCGAGACCGACAGCCACATCGACGGCGCCGTGATCATGCCCGGCGCGGTCATCGGCGAGGGCTGCCGCCTGCACAACGTGATCATCGACTGCGGCAGCCAGTTGCCACCCGGCACGGTCATCGGCGAAGACCCGGTCCACGACCGCCTGCGCTTCGAGCGCACGGAACAAGGTGTGACGCTCGTGACCCGCTCGATGCTGGAG
>JBEEMX010000155.1:0-7281 GCA_041192465.1 Pseudomonadota bacterium
GCCCATCACGCCGCTTTCCAGCAGCACGTCGCATTCGACGGTGGGGTTGCCGCGGCTGTCGAGGATCTCGCGGCCGACGATGTCTACGATGGCACTCATCTGTTCACTCCTGGTTCAACTATCGAATTCTGACTGTGGCGCGCATGGTGCCTTCCGGCCGTTACCCGCGCTGAACAATCCGAGCCGTGGATCAGCATGAAAAATCGTTTTCGAGCAATGGCCGCGCCTTGACCACGCGGTCGAGCGCCACCAGTTGCTCCAGCAAGGCGCGCATGTGCTTCAGCGGCACGGCGTTCGGGCCATCGCTCCACGCCTTGGCCGGGTTCGGGTGTGTTTCCATGAACAGCCCCGCGACGCCGGCGCCGACGCCCGCACGGGCCAGCACCGGCACCATCTCGCGGGCACCGCCACTGACGCTGCCCAGCCCGCCGGGTTTCTGCACCGAATGGGTCACATCGAACACCACCGGCGCGCCGGTGTTGCGCATCTCGGCCAGGCTGGTCATGTCGGCCACGAGGTTGTTGTAGCCGAAGCTGACCCCGCGCTCGCAGGCCATGAAGCTGTCTTCCGACAAGCCGGCTTCCTTCGCAGCAGCGCGGGCCTTGTCGATGACGTTCTTCATGTCCCAGGGCGCGAGGAACTGGCCCTTCTTGATGTTCACCGGTTTGCCCGATTGGGCAACAGCGCGGATGAAATCGGTCTGGCGGCACAGGAACGCGGGCGTCTGCAACACGTCCACCACGCTGGCAACTTCGGCGATCTGCGCCGCGTCATGCACGTCGGTGAGCACCGGAAGGCCCGTCTGCCGGCGCACCTCGTCGAGGATCTTCAGGCCCGCGTCCATCCCCACGCCGCGCTGGCTGGTGCCGGACGAGCGGTTGGCCTTGTCGAAGGAGCCTTTGTAGATCAGCGGGATGCCCAGCGCGGTGCAGGCTTCCTGGAGCTGGCCCGCCACGTCGAGCGACATCTCCAGCCCCTCGATCGAGCAGGTGCCGGCGATCAGGAAAAACGGTCGGTCCAGGCCAACCTCGTAGCCGCAGAGCTGCATTTACTGACCTGCCTTGTGCTTGAGGGCCGCGTCGATGTAGCCGATGAACAGCGGGTGGCCGTCCCACGGCGTGGACTTGAACTCGGGATGGAACTGTACGCCCACATACCAAGGATGCACCGATGGCGGCAGCTCGACCATCTCGGTGAGCTTCTCGCGCTGGGTGATCGCGGAGATCACGAGGCCGGCGTCCTGCAGGCGTTGCAGATACTTCTCGTTGGCCTCGTAGCGGTGGCGGTGGCGCTCGGTGACGACATCGCCGTAGATGCCATGTGCGATCGTTCCGGCCTTGACATCGGAACTCTGCGCGCCCAGGCGCATCGTGCCGCCCATGTCGGAGTTGGCGTCACGCTTCTGGATCGAGCCGTCGGCGTCCTGCCACTCGTCGATCAGGGCGATCACCGGGTGCGCGGTGTCGGGGTCGAACTCGGTGGAGTTGGCGCCCGTCAGACCGGCCATGTGGCGCGCGTACTCGATGGTCGCGACCTGCATCCCCAGGCAAATGCCCAGGTAGGGAATGCCGTGCTCGCGGGCGTACTGCGCCGCGACGATCTTGCCTTCGATGCCGCGCTTGCCGAAGCCGCCGGGCACGAGGATGGCGTCGTACTTCGAGAGCTGCGCCGAGGACTCGGGCGTCAGCGTCTCGGAGTCCACGTACTCGATGTTGACCTTGACGTGGTGGTGGATGCCGGCGTGGCGCAGCGCCTCGTTGAGCGACTTGTACGAGTCCGACAGCTCGGTGTACTTGCCGACCATCGCGATGGTGACCTCGCCCTTCGGATTGGCCACTTCCTTGACCAGCCGGTCCCAGCGGCCCAGGTTGGCCGGGCGGGTCAGGAGCTGGAACTTCATGCAGATCTGCTCGTCCAGGCCCTGCTCATGGAGCATGCGCGGCACCTTGTAGATGGTGTCCGCGTCCCAGACCGAGATCACGCCGTGCAGCGCGACGTTGGTGAACAGCGAGATCTTCTCGCGCTCCTCGTCGGGAATCGGCCGGTCGGCGCGGCACAGCAGCGCGTCGGGCTGGATGCCGATCTCGCGCATCTTCTGCACCGTGTGCTGGGTCGGCTTGGTCTTCAGCTCGCCCGCGGCGGCGATCCACGGCACGTAGGTCAGGTGCACGGACGCCGAGTTCGTCGGGCCGAGTTTCAGGGCCATCTGGCGCACGGCTTCGAGGAAGGGCAGCGATTCGATGTCGCCGACCGTGCCGCCGATCTCGACGATGGCCACGTCCACGGCTTCGGGCGTGCCGACTCCGGCGCCACGGCGCACGTAGTCCTGGATCTCGTTGGTGACGTGCGGGATGACCTGCACGGTCTTGCCCAGGTAGTCGCCGCGGCGTTCCTTCTCCAGCACCGAGGTGTAGATCTGGCCGCTGGTGAAGTTGTTGGACTTGCGCATGCGCGTCGTGATGAAGCGCTCGTAGTGGCCGAGGTCGAGGTCGGTCTCGGCGCCATCGTCCGTGACGAAGACCTCGCCGTGCTGGAACGGCGACATCGTGCCGGGATCGACGTTGAGGTACGGATCCAGCTTGATGAGGGTGACCTTCAGGCCGCGCGATTCGAGAATGGCGGCCAGAGAAGCGGCGGCAATGCCTTTGCCCAGAGAGGACACGACACCGCCGGTGACGAAGACGAACTTGGTCATGTGGAGCGGCCCTCCCTTGACGGTGCTGCGGGCGACAGGGCGCCGGGCGAGCAACTTTCAGGAGGGCCGTGGTGGTAAAACGAGATTATAGGTCGGCGAAGGGGCGGGGGCCGAGGGGGTGGTCGGGTGCCACAATGGTTCCCGTTGCCACTTGCCAGCCGGGGACACACCATGGGACAACCACTTGCCAGACTCAGCTTCGCCGAGTTCCTCGAATGGGAGGATGGGCAGGAGGAACGCCACGAATTCGTGCTGGGGGAGACGTATGCGATGGTGGGCGGCCTGCGCACGCATGGGCGGGTCGTGATGAACCTGAGCCGCCATCTGGGCAATGCGCTGGATGGCACGCGCTGCGAGGTGTACGCCGAGTCGATGCAGCTTCAGGTCGAGCAGAACATCTGCTATCCCGATGTGTTCGTCACCTGCGACCCGCGTGACCTGACGACCGAGCGGGTATTCGTCGCGCCGACGCTGATCATTGAGGTGCTGTCGCCGAGCACGGGGAACTATGACCGCGGCCTGAAATTCGCGCTGTACCGGCGGCTCGACAGCCTGAAGGAATACGTGCTGATCGACCCGGAAGCGCGTCGGATCGAGTCGTTCCGGCGCACTGACACCGACACGGGGGAGTGGCTGTTTCGGGACATGAGCGATGACGCGGCGATGGTGCTGGCGAGCGTGGGGTGCGAGGTGGCGGTGGGGGATGTGTTTGCGGGGGTGGCGGTGCCGGATACGCCCTAGGACCGGCGCCGTGTTGCCCTCCGTAGAATCGGTGCCCGACGACAAGGCATCGGGCGCGGGGGAGCTGCATTGGGCAGGACACAGGGCACGGCAGTGGGGAATCTTCACATTCGCGGTGCTACGCCGCGCAGTGTGTTCATTTCGTGTGACCGTGCGATTCTGCCGCTACGATCCCGCCCCATGCGCGTCCTGACCTACCAAGACCTGAACCTGCGCCGCGTGCGCCCCGCCTTCGACAAGTTCCGCAAGGCGATCGAATCCGGCGACTTCCGCTCCGCCCAGATCCGCAAGCTCTCGGCGGGTTCGGGTCCGGCCCCGTACTGGCGCGCCAAGCTCGACGACACCAACCGTCTGCTGCTGCAGTTCGCCCGGCGCGGGGACGAGACGGTCTGCCTGGCGCTCGAAGTCATCGAGAACCACGCCTACGAAAAGTCGCGTTTCCTGCGCGGCGCCGTGGTCGATGAGGCGAAGCTGGACGCCGAGCCGCCGCACGCCGATCCCGCCACGCTGCCGGCGGGCGAGGTCGTGCCGCTGCGCTGGCTGCCCGGCGCAGCGCCCGTGACCAAGGCGTCGAAATCGACCGCCGCGACCGCCACCGGCCCGACCTTCGAACTGCTCGACAAACCGATCTTCTTCGACGACACGCAGGAGGCCGTGCGGCGCCTGCCGTGTCCGGTCGTGGTGGTTGGCTCGGCGGGATCGGGCAAGACGGCGGTGACGTTGTCGAAGCTGCGCGAGGCGACCGGGTCGGTGCTGTACGTGACGCACTCGGCGTATCTGGCGCAATCCGCACGCGCCCTCTACGCCAGCCACGGCTACGAAAACCCGCACCAGGAGCCGGAGTTTCTCAGCTACCGCGAGCTGCTGGAAACCCTGCGCGTGCCGGACGGGCGCGAGGTGAGCTACCCGGCGTTTGCCGCATGGGTGCAGCGCCACCGCCAAGCCTTGCGCACGACGCTTGGTGATGCCGACGCCCACGCGCTGTTCGAGGAATTCCGCGGCGTCATCGGCAGCGCGGTGGGTGGGCCGCTGACGCTCGACGCCTACCGTGCGCTCGGCCCGCGCCAGTCGCTGTTCGGCCCCGACGCCCGCGACGCCGTGCATGGCCTGTTCGGCAAGTACCGCGACTGGCTGCGCGAGACCGGCCAGTTCGACCTCAACCTCGTCGCGCACGAGTGGCAGGCGCTGGCGACACCGACCTACGACTTCGTGCTCATCGACGAGGTGCAGGACCTGACGCCCGTGCAGCTCGCGCTGGTGCTGGCGCTGCTGAAGGCGCCGGGGCAGTTCCTGCTGTGCGGCGACTCGAACCAGATCGTGCATCCGAACTTCTTCTCGTGGGCCGCCGTGCGCTCGCTGTTCTGGCAGGGGCTGGCCGGTGCCGCCGCGCAGCGCCAGGACCTGTCGGTGCTGCAGGCCAATTTCCGCAACACCCGCGCCGTGACGCAGCTCGCCAACACGGTGCTCAAGGTCAAGCACGCCCGCTTCGGCTCGATCGACCGCGAGAGCAATTTCCTGGTCCGGCCGGCGACGAGCGACGAGGGTTCGGTGCGCCTGATGCCCGCGAAGGACAGCCTGCTGCGCGACCTCGACACCCGCACCCGCGCCTCCGCCCGCCACGCCGTCATCGTGCTGCGCGACGAGGACAAGGCCGCTGCCCGGCAGATGCTGCACACGCCGCTGGTCTTCAGCGTCCACGAGGCCAAGGGGCTGGAGTACCCGCACGTCATCCTCTACCGCCTCGTCTCGGACCAGCGCGCCGCGTATGCCGACATCTGCGACGGCGTGACCCCGGCTGACCTGCAGACCGACGACCTCGCCTACCGCCGCGCCCGCGACAAGGCTGACAAGTCGCTGGAGCTGTACAAGTTCTACGTCAACGCCTTCTACGTCGCGCTGACCCGGGCGGTCGAGACGCTGACGCTGGTCGAGCAGGACACCGCACACCCGCTGCTGCAACTGCTGGACCTGAAGCCAGGCGAGGCGGGTTTGACCGGCGCGGTGGCTACGTCGTCGAAGGAGGAATGGGCACAGGAAGCGCGGCGCCTCGAACTCCAGGGCAAGCAGGAGCAGGCGCAGGCGATCCGCGAAGCCTTCCTGAAGCGCCCGACGCCGCCGTGGACGCCGTGGTCCGAGGCGTGGGCGCGGGAGCTGCTGCCCAAGGTGGTCGATCCGAAATACCCGTCATCCAAGCAGCGCAACGCCGTCTTCGAGTACGCCCTGTGGCACGGACAGCACCGCCCGGTCGAGCAGCTCATGACGGCCATGCCCGCCTTCAGCCCGGCGGTGCGGGGGGTCGAGGCGGTGCGCCAGCGCCATTTGCAGCCGTGGGCCGGTCGCCAGTTCAAGGACGTGCTGCGCCAGTGCGACCAGTACGGGATTGACCACCGTGTCCCGGAAGGTGCCACCCCGCTGATGATGGCGGCGCGGGCGGGCAACCTCGATCTGGTCGATGCGCTGCTGGCGCGGGGCGCCGACGTGGAACAGCGCGACGAATTCGGCCACACCGCCTGGTGGCTGGCGCTGAACCGGGCAGGGGAGGACGCCGCGTTTGCCGAGCGTGCCCTGGCGGGGCTGGCCGAGCGGCTGATGCCGGCGGTGCTGGACGTGCAGACGGCGCAGCGGCTGGTCCGGCTGGTGCCGCAGCAGGCCGAGTACTGGGTGCTGTCGGTGATGCTGGCCGGGTTCAAGACGCTGGGTTCGCGGATGCCGCTGCGGGACGAACCGCTCCATCTGTACCGTCGGGGCTACTTCAACGACCACCTGCGCCTGACGCTCGACCGGCTGCCGCTGCACCTGTGGTTGGCCCCCCGGCGCAAGCGCGATTACGTCAGCAGCGTGCTGGCCCGCGCCGAGATCGACAGCAGCTACCGGCCGGCACGCCAGCTCTGGCTGCGCACCACCAACGGCCACTACCTGCCCAACGCCCGGATGCAGTTGCGCGTGCGCGCACCCGAGGGTGTCGAGGCTGAAGGGGATCGGATGGTGTGGCGGCCGGTGTACGAGGTGCTGAACCTGCCCTGGGTCGATGCGGGGACCGAGGGGGCACAGGGGCTGCCCGGGTGGACGTTCGCGTCGGTGCTGGGCTAGCGTTCAGCCCAAGCCCAGGTGGGCCTGCAGAAAACCCCGCACCACCGCCAGATTTTCCGCCGACTCGAACGCCGCTCCCCCATGCCGTGCCCCCTCCAGCAGCGTCAGCCGCGCCCGCCCCGCCCCCGCCACCTCGTCGATTCGATCCGCCAGCCGCACCGAATGCTGGTAGGGCACGAGGTGGTCGCGTGTGCCGTGCTGCAGCAGGAACGGCGGGCAGTCCGGCCGCAGCCAGCTCTCCGGATTGGCGCGCCGCACGGCGTCCGGCACCTCGGTGATCGGTGCGCCGAGCAACTGGCTTTCGGGTGAATCCGGCAGGCTGTGGTCGGGCGTGCCGCAGCCGGTCTGGCGCAGGTAGACATCCATTTTCAGGAAGTCGGTTGGCCCGAACCACGACACCACCGCCTGCACGTCGCTGCGCTGCGTCGGGTGGCCGAGCGTCAGATCCTCCAGCGCGGCCACCCCGGCACTCGTGCCGACCAGCGCCGACAGGTGCCCGCCCGCCGAGCCACCCCAGGCCGCCACGCGCTGCGGGTCGATCCTGTACTCGGCCGCATGCCCGCGCAGCCAGCGGATCGCGGCCTTCACGTCGTGGATCTGCGCCGGGAACTGCGCTTCACCCGAGAGCCGGTAATTGATCGCTGCCAGCGCGTAGCCCTGCGCCAGCATCTGCTGCGGCGCGTTCAACTGGCGATCGCGCTTGTCGCCCACCCGCCAGGCGCCGCCGTGGATGTGGACGATCAGCGGGTAGCCGC
>JBEEMX010000156.1:0-7615 GCA_041192465.1 Pseudomonadota bacterium
GGTCAGCAGCGTGTTGACCGCCACCGGCACGATGCCGGCGTGCATCGCGCCGAGGAAGCTCACCGGCCAGTCGTTGCCGTCCTGCATCAGCAGCAGCACCCGCTCCTCGCGCTTGAGGCCCAGCGCCCGCAGCCCGCCGGCCAGCCGGCGCACGCGCTCGTCGAGTGCGCCATAGGTCAGTGCGCCGAGGTCGTCGAGGAAGGCGGCCTTGTCCGGGCGGCCGGTGTTCAGCGTCAGCAGGTGCTGCGCGAAGTTGAAGGGTTGGCCGGAGATCAGGGCGGTCATGGGGTGTCCTTTTGCGGGCTGGATCGGGTCACAGGCCGGTGAATTCGATCGCGCCTTGCGGCAGCAGGTACAGCACCTGCGCCCGCCCGCCCGACACGGTGGGGCGGTGCGCGCTGCCCGGCCCGTAGACCAGCCAGCCGGCGCCACGGCCGTCGAAGCGGGCGTCCGGATCGATCGGCACGATCAGGTCGATCTCGCCGTGGGGGTGGCGGTGGTGCGGGCCGACCACGTTGTCCATCGCCACGACATCCACCGAGCAACGCGCCAGATCATCGGCCGATTTGAAGATGCGGCCGTAGCGGATGCCGCCGCCTTCGCGGTTGCACAGCCAGCCTTCGGCCACGCCGGTGTGCATCTCTTCGGCCAGGCGCTGGTAGATGTCACTGCCTGCACCATGGTGCAGATTCAGCCAGGCGTCGAGGTCGGCATCGAGGGCCCGGCCGGTGATCTGCGCACCGAGTTCGGCCAGCGTGGCACGGAAAGTGGCTTGCGACATGGTGGTTTGATCCGGGTTTGATCGGGGAGGGCTTGCGGCCCGAAGAGACATGCACTATTGTGCGTTTAATGAACGATAGTTCCCGGTTCGTTTAGTGTCAAGCAATATAGTGCATACATAGTGTTTCCCCTTAGATCCCTGACACCCATGCAGGTCAACTCCATCGAAGCGTCGGCGTTGGCCGCTGTCCCGTCCTCGGCTGACGAGTCCAAGAACCCGCTGCTGGTCACGCTAGGCGAACGCGTTCGGGATCTGCGTGCCCGTCGCGGCCTGACGCGCAAGGCCGTGGCGCTGGCGTCGGAGGTGTCGGAGCGGCATCTGGCGAACCTGGAATACGGCACCGGCAATGCCTCCATCCTCGTGCTGCAGCAGGTGGCGGGGGCGCTGCAGTGCTCGCTGGCGGAGCTGATCGGCGACGTGACGACCTCGTCGCCGGAGTGGCTGATGATCCGCGAGCTGCTGGAGGGCCGCAGCGACGCCGAGTTGCGCCGCGCCCGCGAGGCGCTGGCGGCGCTGTTCGCGGCCGGCACCTCGGCGCAGGGCAGCCGCGGCCACTGCATCGCGCTGATCGGCCTGCGCGGGGCGGGCAAGTCCACGCTGGGGCAGATGCTGGCGGACGATCTGGGCTATCCGTTCATCGAGCTGAGCCGGCAGATCGAGGCGTTCGCCGGCTGCAGCATCAGCGAGATCCACAACCTCTACGGCACCAACGCCTACCGCCGCTATGAGCGGCGGGCGCTGGAGGAGGCGATCCAGATCTACCCCGAAGTCGTGATCGCCACGCCGGGCGGGCTGGTGTCGGACGCGGCGAACTTCAACCTGCTGCTCGGCCACTGCACCACGGTGTGGTTGCAGGCGACACCCGAGGACCACATGCAGCGCGTGGCCGCGCAAGGCGACCTGCGCCCGATGGCCGGCAGCCACGAGGCGATGGAGGATCTGCGGCGCATCCTGGCGGGGCGGTCGTCGTTCTACGAGAAGGCGGATCTGGTGTTCGACACCAGTGCGCAGGCGTTGCCGGAGAGCTTCGCGGCGCTGCGCCAGCAACTGCGGGGTGCATTGGGCTTGCCGGCCTGAGCGACCGACGGGCGGCGATCAGCGCGCCTTGGTCGGTACCGGCGCCAGCGTCACCGGATGGAAATACGCCTCGACCCGCTGCCCCTTGTCGTCGAGCGCGTAGACCTCGTAGCAACCGCCGTCTTCCTTGATGCGGCGCACCTGCCAGCCCTTGTCGGTGAGCTGCCTGGTCAGCACGTCGGTGCTCTGCCAGCCGGACTTGGCGCCGGAATCGCAGGTGGCCAGGCCGGTGGCATGGGCGGTGGTGTGCAGGGCGCACAGCGTGATGGCGATGGCGCCCAAGGCGCGGTGGATCGTGGAGCGGTGGGACATGCGACTCTCCAGGGAGTGTGTTGCGGGACAGACGGGTGCCATCTTGCCGCGGGATTGTTTCCCGTGCGTTGTCTTCTCCCTCCGCGGTCGAAGTCATTGTGTTGACATCAGATATACAATTCCAAGAACCAGAAACCTGACAACCGGACAGCGAAGGCCCCCATGCGTGATGCCGCCATCAACCTGCGTGCGCTGCCCGAGCAGCGCGACCTGATCGACCATGCGGCGAGCCTGCTCGGCAAGAACCGCTCGGACTTCATGCTGGAGGCGGCGTGCGAGCGCGCCCAGGCGGTGGTGCTGGACCAGGTGTTCTTCCGCCTGGACGAGGACAAGTTCCAGCAGTTCACCGCCTGGCTGGACGCACCGCCGGCCGCCAATCCCGGTCTGGAGCGACTGTTGACGGTCAAGGCACCGTGGCAGAACCCGTCGGCCGATTGAGGCCCGGGTGATGCAAGAACTGTCTGCACCGCAGCCGCTGGGCACCCACCACCGGCTGACCGAATTCGATTGCGGTGAGCCCTCTCTGGATGATTGGCTTCGGCGTCGGGCCTTGACCAACCACCTGAGCGGGGCGAGCCGCACGTTCGTCGTGGCCGATCTCGACGACGTGGTTCGCGGCTATTACGCGCTCGCAGCCGGCGCGTTGGCCCATGAAATGGCGACCAGTGCGGTTCGGCGCAACATGCCGGACCCGCTTCCGGTCATGGTGCTGGCCCGGCTGGCGGTGGATCGGCGTGCGCAGGGTGGCCGAGTCGGTGCCGCCCTGTTGCAGGACGCTGTGCTGCGCTCACAGGGTGTCGCCCGAAATGCCGGGGTGCGGGCGCTGCTGGTGCATGCCTTGCATGAGCGTGCGCGGCAGTTCTACGCGCACTACGGCTTCCAGGCGTCGCCCGTCCACCCGATGACGTTGATGCTGCGGCTGAGCCCGCCTTGATGGCTCAGGCATTCGCCGCGTTGATCCCCGCCAGCCCGCCCAGCAGCTCCACCACCGCCGCCAACTGCTCGCCCGACACCGCCTGCGTGGCGTCCTGGCAGATCACCTCGGCCGACGCCAGCGCGTAGCCGTGCAGCTCCTCGCCTGCCGGGGTCAGCGTCGCATAGCCGACCCGAGCGTCCCGCGGATCGGACTCGCGCCCCACCAGCCCGATCTTCTCCAGCGGCAGCAGCGTGCGCGTCACCCCTGACGCGGTCAGCCCCATGCGCTCGGCCAGGTCGATGCGCCGCAGCCGGCTGCCTTCGGCGCGCGCGAGGCTGTGCAGCACCATGAAGTCGCTGAAGCTCAGGCCGTGGACGCTGGAGAGCTTGTTGTCGAGCCGGCGGGTCAGCACGGCGTAGGCGCGGGTCAGGCGCAGGCAGAGTTCGAGTGAGGTACTGGTCGTGGACATGCAAATGCTTTCTTTGTATTTGATATATCAACTATAAATCAAGCAACTCGACACTGCAAGGCCCCGTAGTTACCCGAATTCAAGACAACACGCACTGGAATGCATTGCGTCGCGTCAGTACATGCAATATCATGCATTCACTGAGTCACCCGACCCCCACCCCGTTCTCACCAGATGCACCACCGTGCGTCTCGCCTCTGGAGCTGTCCCATGAGTGATGCCGCTGTTGCCACCGCCACCGTCCCCGCCGCCGTCGATTACCGCACCCACCCTTCGCGCTACCGCCACTGGAAGCTGTCGTTCGAAGGCGCTGTCGCCACGCTGGCGGCCGATTTCGACGAAAACGCCGGCCTGCGTCCCGGCTACAAGCTCAAGCTCAACAGCTACGACCTGGGCGTGGACATCGAGCTGAACGACGCCATCAACCGCGTCCGCTTCGAGCATCCGGAAGTGCGCACGGTCGTCGTGACCAGCGCGAAGGAGAAGGTGTTCTGCTCGGGCGCCAACATCTTCATGCTGGGCGTGTCGAGCCACGGCTGGAAGGTCAACTTCTGCAAGTTCACCAACGAGACGCGCAACGGGCTGGAAGATTCCTCGACGCACTCGGGCCTGAAGTTCCTGGCGGCCGTGAACGGCGCGTGTGCGGGTGGTGGCTACGAGCTGGCGCTGGCCTGCGACGAGATCATCCTGGTCGATGACCGCTCGTCCGCCGTGTCGCTGCCGGAAGTTCCGCTGCTGGGCGTGCTGCCGGGCACGGGCGGCCTGACCCGCGTGACCGACAAGCGCAAGGTGCGGCACGACCTCGCCGACCTGTTCTGCACCAGCGTCGAAGGCGTGCGTGGCCAGAAGGCCAAGGACTGGCGCCTCGTGGACGACATCGTGAAGCCGGCGCAGTTCGCTGCCAAGGTGCAGGAACGTGCGCTGCAGCTCGCCGCGCAGAGCGACCGCCCGGCTGATGGCCAGGGTGTCACGCTGACGCAGGTCGAGCGCACCGTCGAAGCCGACGCGCTGCGCTACGCCAACGTCACCGTCGAGATCGACCGCGCCAAGCGCACCGCGACCTGGACCGTCAAGGCCCCCACCGGCGCGCAGCCGACCGACATCGCCGGCATCGAAGCTGCTGGCGCCGCGTGGTATCCGCTGCAGATGGCCCGCGAGCTGGAAGACGCGATCCTGACGATGCGGACCAACGAGCTGGAGATCGGCACCTGGCTGATCAAGACCTCGGGCGACGCCGCCGACGTGCTGGCGATGGACGCCACGCTCGCCGCCCACCAGAACCACTGGCTGGTGCGCGAAACGATCGGCCTGCTGCGCCGCACGTTCAGCCGCTTCGATGTCTCGTCGCGCAGCCTGTTCGCGCTGATCGAGCCGGGTTCGTGCTTCGCGGGCACCTTCCTCGAACTGGCGCTCGCCTGTGACCGCAGCTACCACCTCGCGCTGCCGGACGACGAGTCCGCCGCGCCGAAGCTCACCGTCGGCGAGGCCAACTTCGGCCGCTACCCGATGGTCACCGGCCAGAGCCGCCTGGGCCGCCGCTTCTACGACGAACAGCCGGCGATGGACGCCGTGCGCGCCGCGATCGGTCAGGCGCTGGACGCCGACGCCGCCTTCGCGCTGGGCCTCGTCACGTCGAACCCGGACGACATCGACTGGGCCGACGAAGTGCGCATCGCCATCGAGGAGCGCGTGGCGATGTCCCCGGACGCGCTGACCGGCCTGGAAGCCAACCTGCGCTTCAACGGCCCCGAGAACATGTTCACGCGCGTCTTCGGCCGCCTGACCGCGTGGCAGAACTGGATCTTCCAGCGTCCCAACGCCGTTGGCGAAAAGGGCGCGCTGAAGGTCTACGGCAAGGGCGACAAGGCCGCCTTCGACTGGAACCGCGTCTGAACCGGCACGACTCTCGGAACGTACTTCGAAACGACTTCAAGGAACCGACATGAGCAGCATCGACTACAGCCAGAAGATCCCCAACAACGTCAACCTCAGCGAAGACCGCACCCTGCAGCGCGCGCTGGAGCAGTGGCAGCCCAACTTCATCAACTGGTGGGACGACATCGGCCCCGAAGGCTCGACCAACAGCGACGTGTACCTGCGCACCGCCGTCAGCGTCGATCCGCAGGGCTGGGCGCAGTTCGGCCACGTCAAGATGCGCGACTACCGCTGGGGCATCTTCCTGAACCCCGGCGAGACCGACCGCACCATCCACTTCGGCGACCACAAGGGCGAGAAGGCGTGGCAGGACGTGCCCGGCGAGTACCGCGCCAACCTGCGCCGCATCATCGTCACGCAGGGCGACACCGAACCCGCTTCGGTCGAGCAGCAGCGCCACCTCGGCCTGACCGCGCCGAGCATGTACGACCTGCGCAACCTGTACCAGATCAACGTCGAGGAAGGCCGCCACCTGTGGGCGATGGTCTACCTGCTGCACAAGCACTTCGGCCGCGACGGGCGCGAGGAAGCCGAGGCGCTGCTGGAGCGGCGTTCGGGCGACGAGAACAACCCGCGCATCCTGGGCGCGTTCAATGAAGCGACGCCGGACTGGCTGGCGTTTTTCATGTTCACGTACTTCACCGACCGCGACGGCAAGTTCCAGCTCTGCGCCCTGGCCGAGTCCGCCTTCGACCCGCTGGCCCGCACGTCCAAGTTCATGCTGACCGAGGAAGCGCACCACATGTTCGTGGGCGAGTCGGGCATCAGCCGCGTCATCAACCGCACCGCGCAGGTGATGAACGAGCTGAAGACCGACGACGTGGGCAAGCTGCGGGCGGCCGGCGTGATCGACCTGCCGACGATCCAGCGTTACATCAACTTCCACTACAGCGTCACCATCGACCTGTTCGGCGCCGACGAATCGAGCAACGCCGCGACCTTCTACAGCTCGGGTCTGAAGGGCCGCTACGAGGAAGGCAAGCGCGTCGATGACCACCAGTTGCGCGGCCAGACCTACAAGGTGCTGGAAGTGCGTGGGGGCCAGTTGGTCGAGAAGGACGTGCCGATGCTCAACGCGCTGAACGAAGTGCTGCGCGACGACTACATCAAGGACTCGGTGGCCGGCGTGAACCGCTGGAACAAGGTGCTGGAGAAGGCGGGCATCCCGGTGAAGCTGACCGTGCCGCACAAGGCATTCCACCGCAACATCGGCGCACTGTCGGGCGTGAAGGTCTCGCCGGATGGCCGCGTGGTGTCGGACGCCGAATGGGCCGCCAAGGTGGACCAGTGGCTGCCCTCGGGCGGTGACCGGGCGTTTGTCGCCAGCCTGATGGGCCGTGTCGTGGACCAGGGCAAGTTCGCCAACTGGATCGCGCCGCCGGTCATGGGCATCAACCGCCAGCCGGTGGACTTCGAGTACGTGCGCTTCAACTGAACTGAGTGCCGCATACTCGACGGACGAACGCTGCAGGGGCCTGATGGCCCCTTCTTCACGACTTGGAGACACCCCATGGACATGGCCGACACGGCAGTCATCCGCCAGCACCTCATCGACCCCGAGATCTGCATCCGCTGCAACACCTGCGAGGCGATCTGTCCGGTGGGCGCGATCACGCACGATGACCGCAACTACGTGGTCGATGCGGGCAAATGCAACCTGTGCATGGCCTGCATCTCGCCGTGTCCGACCGGCTCGATCGACAACTGGCGGGTGATGCCGCGGGTGATGGCCTACACGCCCGAGGTGCAGCTCGAATGGGAAGAGCTGCCCGCCGAGCTGACGCCCGGCCGTGTCGCTGCCGGCCGCCGCCGATGGCGCGACCGCGTTCAACAGCGCGCAGTACGGCGCCTCGCTGCCGCCGTGGTCCGCCGCGCACGCCTACACCAACCTCTACGGCCCGAAGGCGGCGGAGAAGACGGTGACGGCCACGGTGACCGGCAACGTGCGCGTCACCGAGGTCGGCCAGCAAGCCGGCAGCGACTACGACACGCACCACGTCGTGCTTGACTTCGGCGCGATGCCGTTCCCGGTGCTGGAAGGGCAGTCGATCGGCATCGTCCCGCCCGGCGTGGACGACAAGGGCCGCGCCCACCACGCCCGCCAGTATTCGATCGCCAGCCCGCG
>JBEEMX010000157.1:0-8332 GCA_041192465.1 Pseudomonadota bacterium
TGCGTTTGCAAAGAAGATTGTAACCAACGGTGACACCAGCAAGCCGGTTTATGTGGCGCAATACTTTGACAAGGCATACAAAGTGGACACCATTGGCAACGTGACTGCCACGCAAACCGGCATCAGCTGCCGCACCCCGATTGAATCAGGAGTCGCCGGTTGACGCAGGATCGTTTGCGGTACCGCGGATGCGGATCTCGTGTTTTTTCATGAGCGCCTGAAAATTGGCTCTCTGCATCCCGGTATCCTCCGCGCTCTTCGTCACGTTCCAGTCATTGCGCTTGAGCGCCTGCGCCCAGCTCTGCGAGCGCAGCAAGGCGGCCAGATCGTCCCGACCCTCGCGCACCACGGCGATCACCGGGCCGCCGTCCAGGCGCTGCAAGGCCGCCTGCAGCCGTTGCAGGGACGCGAGCACGACGAGGGTGCCATCGGGCAGGCGTGCGGTGAGCTTGTCCTCGCCGCCCGCCGCCCGGAAACGTTCGCCTTGACCGGCCGCCAGCAGCAGGCCAGCCACCGGGAATGAAGCAGGTGCGTTGTCCATGCCGCGATCATGCTGAAACTGAGGGTTTTTCGGGAGAGGGATCGACACCTGCGTGACTGTCAATGCCGTGTTCGCAGGTCTACGATGGCTTTTGGCCAGGCATCCCCGCCCGGCAGCACCACGAGGAGTCGGTGGTCATGGTTTCGTTGAACGTGAATTCCAAGCCGGTGTCGATCGACGCCGATCCCGAGATGCCCTTGCTGTGGGCGCTGCGCGAGGAGCTGCAGCTCACCGGCACCAAGTTCGGCTGCGGCATGGCGCTGTGCGGCGCCTGCACGGTCCACCTCGATGGCCAGGCCGTGCGTGCCTGCCAGACGCCGCTGTCGGCCGCAGCGGGCAAGCGCGTCACCACGATCGAGGGCATCGGCGCCAGCCCGGTCGGCCAAGCGGTGCAGGCGGCGTGGAACGCGGGCGATGTGCCGCAGTGCGGCTACTGCCAGTCGGGCCAGGTGATGAGCGCCTGCGCCCTGCTCGCGCAGAACAAGAAACCCAGCGACGCCGACATCGACGGCGCCATGAGCGGCAACCTCTGCCGCTGCGGCACCTACCACCAGATCCGCGCCGCCATCCAGGTCGCCGCGGTCACGCTGCAGCGGGGAGCCTGAGATGGACACCACCCGCCGCACCTTTCTTGCCGGCTCGCCCGACCACCGCATCACCGTCGTCTGTGGCTCGTCCGAGATGGGGCAGGGCGTGCTCACCGCCATCCCGATGATGATCGCCGAGGAACTGGACGCCGACTGGCGCACGGTGCAGGTCGAGCAGGCACCCGTGGACCAGGCGTATGCCAACCCGGCTTTCGGCATGCAGGCGACCGGCGGCTCGTCCACCGTGCGCGGCCACTGGCAGGTGGTGCGCCAGGCGGGTGCGGCGGCGCGGGCGATGCTCGTCGCCGCAGCGGCCGAGGCGTGGAAGACCACCCCCGACCAGTGCCGCACCGAGAACAGCGAGGTGATCCATGCCGATGGCCGGCGCCTGCGCTACGGCGATCTGGTCGAGGCGGCGCGTCGGCAGACCCCACCCGAGAAGCCGCCGCTCAAGAACCCGAAGGATTTCCGCCTGCTCGGCCAGCCGTTGAAGCGACTCGACACTGCGGCCAAGGTCAACGGCACGGCCCGCTACGGCATCGACGTGCAGGTGCCGGGCATGCTCGTGGCGGTGATGGCGCGGGCGCCGCTGCCGGGCGTGAAGGTCGCGAAGTTCGACGACAGCGCGGCGCGGGCGGTCAAGGGCGTGCAGAAGGTGATCGCGATCCCGTCCGGCGTGGCCGTGCTCGCCAGCGGCTACTGGGCGGCGAAGAAGGGCCGCGATGCGCTGCAGATCGACTGGGATTTCGGTGACAAGGCGGGCCTGTCGTCCGAGAAGATCAGCGCGATGCTGCACGAAGGCGCGGCACGCGGCGTCGGGGCTGTCGCCAAGACGGCCGGCACGCCGGACACGGTGAAGCCGGGGCGCACGCTCGACGCCACCTACGAAGCGCCTTACCTCGCGCACGCCTGCATGGAGCCGATGAACTGCACGGCGTCGGTCACGGCGGACGCGGTCGAGATCTGGGCCGGCACGCAGAGCCAGGGACCGTTGCAAGGCATCCTCGGCCAGATCGCGTCGGTCCAGCCCGGCAAGGTCAAGGTCAACACGATGATGCTCGGCGGTGGTTTCGGTCGCCGCTTCGCCCCGGACTTCGTGATCGACGCGACGCTGCTGTCGAAGATCGCGGGTGCGCCGGTCAAGCTGATCTACAGCCGCGAGGACGACATGGCGGCGGGCTTCTACCGGCCGGCTTCCGTCACCACCTTCCGCGGCGGGCTGGACGCGCAGGGCAAGGCGGTCCTGCTGCGCAGCAACGTCGCCTCGCCGTCGATCATGGGCGGCTCCGGTTTCATGAAGA
Source organism: Pseudomonadota bacterium (assembly GCA_041192465.1). Taxonomy (GTDB): domain Bacteria; phylum Pseudomonadota; class Gammaproteobacteria; order Burkholderiales; family Burkholderiaceae_C; genus Sphaerotilus. Next base: position 2,430 of record JBEEMX010000157.1, read on the forward strand.
TCCCCGAGAGCGGCGTGGATTCCTTCGCCGTGGAAGGCATTGCCGACCATCCGTATGACTTCGCGCACGAGCAGATCGGCTATGTCCGCCGTGAGCCGGGGCCGCAGGTCTGGTTCTGGCGCTCGGTCGGGCACTCGCAGAACAGCTTCTTCCTGGAGAGCTTCATCGACGAGATGGCGCACGCGGCGGGGAAAGACCCGTTCGAGTTCCGGCGCGGGCTGCTCGGCAAGTCACCGCGGCACCTGAAGGTGCTGGAGCTGGCGGCGCAGAAAGCGGGCTGGGGCAGTGCATTGCCGGCGGGGGTGCATCGGGGCATCGCGGTGGTGTCGAGCTTCGGCACCTATGTTGCCGAGGTGGCCGAGGTGTCGGTCGCGGCGGACGGCACGCCCAAGGTTCACCGTGTCGTCGCTGCCGTCGATTGCGGCCTGACGGTCAACCCGGCGATCATCCGGCGCCAGATCGAGGGCTCGATCGCCTTCGGGCTGTCGGCGGCGCTGTACGGTCGCATCAGCTACGCCAACGGGCGCGTCGAGCAGGGCAACTTCCACAACTACCCGGTGCTGCGCATGACCGAGATGCCGGCAGTGGAGGTCCACCTCGTCGAGAGCAGCGAAGCGCCCGGCGGCATTGGCGAGCCGGGGACGCCGCCGATCGCGCCAGCGGTGGCGAATGCGATCTTTGCTGCGACGGGCAAGCGGTTGCGGGCGATGCCGTTTGACACGGCGGCGCTCAAGCGGGCCTGAGTTTCACCGGATCGGCACCGTGCTCCCTGCCACTGCGCCGGGAAGTGGTGCCGCCGACCCCGCCTTCTTCTGCTGCAACACCACCCCGTTGCGCACTGCGACCACCTCCGCCACCACCGACACCGCGATCTCCGCCGGTGTCCGACTGCCGAGGTCCAGCCCGATCGGCCCGTGCAGCCGGTCGATTTCGGCCGCCGACAGATCGAACAGCGCCAGCCGCTCCTTGCGCTTGGCCGTGTTGCCCCGCGAGCCGAGCGCGCCGATGTAGAAGGCGGGCGACTTCAGCGCCTCCAGCAGCACCAGGTCGTCGAGCTTCGGATCGTGCGTGACGGCGATCACCGCGCTGTGCGGGTCAAGCTGCAGCTCGTTCACGAGGTCGTCCGGCATCGCGGTGCTGAAGGTCGTGCCGGCCACGTCCCAGCTCAGGTGGTACTCCTCGCGCGGGTCGCAGACGATCACCTCGAAATCGAGCATCAGCGCCATCTGGGCCACCGCCCGCGACAACTGCCCCGCGCCGATGATCAGCATCCGCCAGCGCGGCCCGAACAGTGCCCGCAGGCGTCGGCCATCGAACGTGAACGCCTCGCCCCGCGCCGCCGGCTCGATCGTCACCGTGGCCGTGTCGAGGTCGAGCACCCGCGCCACCAGCTCGTGCCGCGCCGTGCGGGCCAGCACCTCGGCTATCCACGCGGTGTCGCCCAGCGGCTCCTGCACCAGCCGCAGCGTGCCGCCACACGGCAGGCCGAAGCGGGCGGCTTCCTCCTTCGTCACGCCGTAGGTCATCAGCGCGGGGTGGGTGACCCGCTCCTGGCGGCGCACGCGGTCGATCAGGTCGTCCTCGACGCAGCCGCCCGAGACCGAGCCGACCACCTGCGCGTCGTCGCACACCGCCAGCAGTGCGCCGGGTGGCCGTGGCGCCGAACCCCAGGTCTCGATCACCGTCACCAGCCACACGGCGTGGCCCGCGGCGCGCCAGTCACGCGCCTGTTGAAGCACTTGCAGGTCGAGGCTGTCCATCTCGGGTCTCCCGGTTTAGCCGCGTTTCCACGGTAGCCATGATTTCTTCGTGTTGCCTTCTTCTTCGTCTTCGGTGGCGGCCGTGAAGTACGACTCGAACGCCTGGAAGAACTCGTCGGCGATCTTGCCCGCCGCCGCATCGACCAGCCGCGAGCCGATCTGCGCGATCTTGCCGCCGACCTGTGCCCGGGCGAGGTAGGTGAGCCGGGTCTGGCCGTCGTCGGTCGGGGCGAGCGTCACGTCGGCCGAGCCTTTGCCGTGGCCCGCGACACCGCCCTGGCCTTCGAAGTGAATGGTGTAGCTCGTCGGCGGGTTCACGTCGGTCAGCTTCAGGCTGCCTTTGAAGCGGGCGCTCACCGGCCCGATCCTGACGGCCATCTGCGCCAGAAAGCCATCGTCGCCATTGCGCTCCAGCGTGTCGCAGCCGATCACGCAGCCCTTGAGCACTTCGGGGTCATTGAGCGCGGCCCAGGTCTGTTCGATCGGGGCGGGGATCAGGCGTTCGCCTTTGAGTTCCATGTCGGGGTTCCTTGTAGAGGCAGAGGCCGTGCAGGCGCACAGCGCAGCGCCCGCTCCAGGTCGGCGAGGCTGGCGAGGTTGTGGATCGGCAGCAGGCGGTCCACATGCGGCAGCAGCGCCCGCACCCCCGCAGCCTTCGGCTCGAAACCATCGAAGCGCAGCAGCGGGTTGAGCCAGACGACCTGGTGCGCGAGCCGGTGCAGCCGGGCAGCGGCCTCGGCGAGCCGGCCGCCGTCGTCGCGGTCCAGTCCGTCGGTGACGAGCATCACCGCCGCATTGCCGCCGAGCACGCGCCGCGCCCAGTGGCGGTTGAAATCGTCGAGGCAGGCGCCGATGCGGGTGCCGCCTTTCCAGTCCTCGACCTGCGCGCCGGCCTGCGCCAGGGCCACGTCCGGGTCGCGGTGGGCGAGGCAGCGGGTGATGTTGGACAGCCGGGTGCCGAAGGTGAAGGTGTGGACGCGCAGGTGGCGGCGCGTCAGGCCGTGGGCGTAGTGCAGGAACAGCCGCGCATAGCGGTCCATCGAGCCGGACACGTCGAGCAGCACCACCAGCGGCGGCAGCACCTTGTTCGGCCGGGTGTGGTGCAGCACCAGCGTCAGCGGCTGGCGCGCCATCTGCCGCAGCGTGGCGGACAGGTCGATGGTGCCGCTGGCTGCCCGCGCATGGCGGCGCTGGCGCACCGGCTGCACCGGCAGCGGCGCCTGTTCGGCCAGCTTCCTCGCCCGGTCGAACTCGGCGGCGGTCATGGTCTCGAAGTCGGCGGTCTGCAGCCGCTCGCGCTCCGAGAAGGTGAAGGTGGTCTCGAAGGTGATCTCGTCCGGCGCGGCCTTCTGTTCCTCGCGGGCCTGGGCGGCTTCGCGCTGCGCGGCCAGGGCTTCGGCGAGGCGGTTGCTGCGCGTCGGGCGGTGTTTCTCGCCCCGGCCCGTGATCTTGGGCAGCAGCAAGTACATCAACTGTTCCAGCAACTTCGGATCGCGCCAGAAGACAGCGAATGCGGCATCGAACAACACCTGCTGCTCCCGCCGGCCCAGCATCACCGCCGACAGCGCCGCGTGGACATCGTCACGCCGCGCCAGCCCGACCAGCTCGACCGCCTCGATCGCCGCCAGCACCCGGTCTGGCCCGACCGGCAGCCCGGCCCGGCGCAGCACGCGGGCGAAGTGGACGATGTTCTCGGCGATCACGGCGCGGCGACCCCGGCCGGTTCGAGCAGGCCCTTGGCGCGCAACTCGTCAAGCAGCCGAGCCGTGTCACCGCCCTGCAGCTTGGCGATGTCGTCCTGGTGTTTCAGCAGCACGCCAAGCGTGTCCTGTACAACCTCCGGGTCGAGCCGGATCGCGTTCAGTGCCACCAGCGCGTTCACCCAGTCGATCGTCTCGGCCACGCCGGGCAGCTTGAACAGGTCGAGCGTGCGCATGCGCTGCACGAACTCGACCACCTGCCGCGACAGTCGCTCGGGCGCGCCGGGGGCCTTGCGGCGCACGATGTCGAGTTCGCGCGCCACGTCGGGGAACTCGACCCAGTGGTAGAGGCAGCGGCGCTTGAGCGCGTCGTGGACCTCGCGGGTGCGGTTGCTGGTGATCAGCACGATCGGCGGCGCCTCGGCGCGGATCACGCCGAGTTCCGGGATGGTGATCTGGTTCTCGGCCAGCACTTCGAGCAGGAAGGCGTCGAACGGCTCGTCGGCGCGGTCCAGCTCGTCGATCAGCAGCACGGGCGTCTGTGGCCGGGTCAGCGCCTGCAGCAAGGGCCGCTCGATCAGCATCTCGCGCGAGTAGAGGTGCCGCGCCAGCCGGTCGTGATCGACCTCCTGCGTGGCTTCGGCGAGGCGGATCTCGATCATCTGCCGCGCCACGTTCCACTCGTAGGCCGTCTGCGCCACCTCCAGCCCTTCGTAGCACTGCAGCCGCAGCAACTCGGCCCCGAGCGCACCGGCTAGCGCCTGCGCCAGCGCCGTCTTGCCGACGCCCGGCTCGCCTTCGAGCAGCAGCGGCCGGCGCAGCTTCAACGCCAGGAACAGCGCGGTGGCGAGCCGCCGGTCACAGACATAGTCCTGACCGGCGAGGCACCCGATCACCGCATCGACCGAGTCCGGCAACGTCATCGCGCAGCCATCACGTCAGCGGGCCAGCGCGGCGGCGACGGCCCGCGACGCCATCACGCTGATCATCGCGGCGCGGTAGGTGGTCGAGCCGTGCATGTCGCCGTTGAGATCGGCGGCCGACACCTGCACCGCCTTGGCCGCTTCGGGCGTGAAGCTGGCGTTCAGCGCAGCCTCGATCGCCGCCTCGCGGTAGGCGGCCGACTTCGCGCCGGTCACGCCGACGCGCACGCCCGCCGCCGAACGGCTGACGCACACGCCGATCAGGGCGAAGCGCGACGCCGGCTGCTTGTACTTGATGTACGCCGCCGCCTCGGGGATCGGGAACTGCACGCTGACGATCAGCTCGCCGGGCTGCAGCGCCGTCTCGTAGAGGCCCAGGAAGAAGTCGTCGGCGGCGATCGAGCGGTGGTCGGTGTGGATGGTGGCACCCAGGCCGAGCACGCCCGCCGGGTAGCAGGCGGCCGGGTCCGAGTGGGCGAGCGAGCCGCCGATGGTGCCGCGGTTGCGCACCATCGGGTCGCCGATGCCACCGGCCAGTTCGGCCAAGGCGGGGATGGCCTGCTGCACGGCGGCCGAGCGGGCGACCGTGGCGTGCGTGGTCATCGCGCCGAGGGTGACGCTGCCGGCATCGACCGTGATGCCCTTCAGGTCGGCCACGCCGCCAAGATCGACGAGCCGCTCGGCCGAGGCCAGCCGCAGCTTCATCGCCTGCACGAGGCTCTGGCCGCCGGCGAGGTAGCGGCTGTCGCCCTGAAAGGCCGCCGCCGCGTCGGCGCGGTCGGTGGGGTGCTGGTAGTCAAAGGTGTACATGAGGAAATCTCCTGTGCGATGCGGTGCTGTGCTGTGCTGTGCGTTGCGGTGTGGTTCAGGCCACGCCGTTGGCGGCACGCCAGACCCGCTCGGCCGTGGCCGGCATGGCGATGTCGCGCACGCCGAGCGCGTCGGTCAGCGCATTGATGAAGGCCGGGGGTGAGCCGATTGCGCCCGCTTCGCCGCAGCCCTTCACGCCCAGCGGGTTGTGCGTGCAAGGGGTGACGGTGTGATCGACCGTGAAGTTCGGCAGGTCGTCGGCCCGCGGCATCGCGTAGTCCTGGTACGAGCCGGTGAGCAACTGGCCGGACTCCTCGTCGTAGACGCAGCCTTCGAGCATCGCCTGACCCAGACCCTGTGCCAAGCCGCCGTGGACCTGGCCGGAGACGATCATCGGGTTGACGATGTTGCCGAAGTCATCGACCGCCGTGAAGCGTTCGACGCGGGTCTTGCCGGTCTCGGGATCGACTTCCACCTCGCAGACGTAGGTGCCCGACGGGTAGGTGAAGTTGGTCGGGTCGTAGAAGGCGTTTTCGTTCAGGCCGGGCTCCAGCTTGTCGAGCGGGTAGTTGTGCGGCACGTAGGCGGTCAGCGCCACGGCGCCGAACGGGATCTTGCGGTCGGTGCCGGCCACGCGGAACTCGCCGTTGTCGAACTCGATGTCGGTGTCGGCCGCTTCGAGCAGGTGCGCGGCGATCTTCTTGCCCTTG
>JBEEMX010000158.1:0-7225 GCA_041192465.1 Pseudomonadota bacterium
GAAGTGCGGCTGCTGGTGCTGCTGACCAAGGCCGACAAGCTCAACCGCAACGAAGCCGCCGACTCGCTGCGCAAGGCGCAGGCGGTGCTGACCGCGCTGGCCACGGACCAATCCGACCTCCGCATCACGCTGTTCTCGTCGCTCAAGCGCCAGGGCGTGGGCGAGGTGGCGGAGATCCTCCAGGGCTGGATGGTGCCACTCGACCATGAACCTGCCGCCTGACCCGGCACCCGCCGAGCGCCCCGAGCGCCAGCGGCTGCAGATGGCCGACATCGCCCGCATCGCGGGAGTGTCGGTCGCCACCGTCTCGCGGGCGCTCAACGACAGCCCGGAGGTGAGCGTGGCCACGCGCCAGCGCATCTCCGAGCTGGCGCGCTCGCTGAACTACACCATCAACGTCAGCGCCAAGAACCTGCGCCTGCGCCACAACAAGACGGTGGCGGTGGTCATCCCCTACGACCGGCGCTCGCGCCAGCATGTCTCGGACCCGTTCTTCCTGGCCATGCTCGGCAGTCTGGCCGACGCGCTGACCGACCGCGGCTTCGACATGCTGGTGTCGCGGGTGGACGCCGACCGGCTCGAAGGCGCCTCGCAAGCCTGGGACACCGGCACCGCCATGGGCGTGATCCTGATCGGGCAGTGGCACAGCCACGAGCAGATCAACCAGATGGCCGAGCGCGGCGTGCCGCTGGTGGTGTGGGGCGCGCAGATTCCCGTGCAGCGTTACTGCTCGGTTGGCGGCGACAACGCCACCGGCGGCTCGCTGGCCACGCAGCACCTGCTGGAACGCGGCTGCCAGCGCATCGTCTTCATGGGAGACCCGGAGCTGCCCGAGGTGGCCCAGCGCCTGCGCGGCCATCGACAGGCGCTGGCGGAAGCCGGGCGGACCGCGGTGCCTGCGCTGGAACTGCACACGCCCTTCGACGCCAGCCAGGCGCGCGCCGACCTGTCGCGGCTGATCGAGTCCGGCACGGCCTTCGATGCGGTGTTCGCCTGCTCGGACGTGCTGGCGATGGCGGTGGTGCAGGTGCTGCGCGCACATGGCAAGGACGTGCCGCGCGATGTGGCCGTGGTTGGCTACGACGACATCGAGTGGGCCAGCCACGCCTACCCGCCGCTGACCACCGTGCGCCAGCCGGTGGCGATCGCCGGGGTCGAGATCGTCAACGCGCTGCTCGACATCGTGGCGGGCGCAGTGGTGCCGCCGCGCACGCTCGCGGTGGAGCTGGTGGTGCGGCGCAGTTCGCTGCGCTGATCAGGGCCGACCGAGCATCAGATACACCCCCGCCCGGCCGCGCGGCGCGTAGGTGAGGCCGAGGTACATCGGACCCAATCCCGTGTCGGCGCCGAGGAAGGCGCTGCCCCCCCAGCGCAGATCCCGCAGGCTGACCGCGCGCGACGACAACCACGCATTGCCCGCCTCCAGCGTGGCGCCGGCGAACACCCCGCGCGTCAGCACCGGCTGGCGGTTGAGCCGCAGCATCCACGTCAGGCGTCCGAGCAGCGCGTCGTTGCCGGCGAGCTGGTCGGTCTCGTAACCCGAGAGGTTGTGGAATCCGCCCAGCGTGTAGTGCCCGACCTGTCCGATGGCCTCGCGCTGGCGGGCGTGGCGCAGCCGCAGCGTCGTCTCCACCGTCTGGCGACCCAGGCTGGCGACCTGTGTCACATCGGCCTCGATGCGGTGGAAGGCGCTGCTGCTGGTGCCGTCGGCTGCGCCGCTCAGCCAGCGGCGACCGCCCTGCACGCCCAGCTTCATGCGCCAGCCCTGGCGCGGAAAGCTCGCGTGGTCGAGCTGGTCGATCACCAGCCCGCTGCGCAGCGCCCATTCGCGGCTGCGGCCCGAGGCGAGGCTGGCGGCATCGGCGGTGCTGGCGGTGATTTCCGGATCCAGGCTCAGCACGTCGCGCACCATCCCCACACGCCACTCGCCCAGGTCACCCAGCGGCTGCCCCAGGTCCAGCCCCACCCGCACCTGTCCGCGCACCTGCCGGCCCAGCACCGTGAGCGAACGCGCGCTCTGGTCGGGCTGCAGCGGCTGGTAGGTGGTCAGGCGGCGGCGCTCGATCTCGCCCCAGCCCGCGACAAACCAGTCACTGGCCGGCCCGCTACCGGCGCCGAGCGGCACGTACAGCTCGCTGAACCAGCGCGGCACCGAGCCGATCTGCACGCGGTTGCGCCACTCGCTGCCACTGTCGTCGAGCCAGTGGCGGTTGTGGCTGAGCTTGACGTTGAACTCGCCGCGGCCGGCGAAGTCGCTCTGCACATCCAGCCCGAGCCGGAAATAGTGCGGTCCCCAGGGCTTCTCCTCGACCCGGTAGACCAGCCCGGTGCCGGCCGGCAGGTCTTCGACGCGGTAGTCCACATGCAGGTAATCGCCGCTGGCGGCCAGCGTGCGGCTGTCGCGCTCGGCGCGTTCGACCGAGAAGGGCTGGCCGGGCTGGACGGTCAGCACGCCGCGCAGCCGCTCCGGCTCGGTGATGTCCTGGCCCTCGAAGCGCACGGAGGTGATGGCCTGCGGCGGGTCGTCCGGACGGGCCTGGCCGCGGCGCATCGCCTGCCAGTCGGTGTCGCCCAGACGCAGGGCCGCGAGTTGCGGCAGCAGGCCGAGCGTGTGCTGCTCGCCGGCGGCGACCAGATCTGCGGCACGGTCGAAGTCGCCAGACGTGAGCCGGCCCAGTGGCGGCGCGATCAGCACATCGCGCGCCGGGTCGAGCGTGGCGATCGAGCGTTGCACGTTCTGCTCGGTGAGGATGTTGACCATCTGCGAAGTCAGCCCGAGCACCGTGCCCAGGCTGTCGCGCCCGGCCAGCGGTGTGCCGATGTTGACGGCGATCACCACATCCACGCCCATGGCCCGCACCACATCCACCGGCAGGTTGTTGACCAGCCCGCCATCGCCGAGGATGCGGTGGTCCACCTCGGTCGGTGGAAACACGCCCGGCACCGACATGCTCGCTCGCAGCGCCTGCGCCAGATCGCCCTGCCGGAAGATGACCGCCTCGCCGGATTCCATGTCGGTGGCGACCGCGCGGAAGGCGATCGGCAGCGCGTCGAAGTTCGGCACTTGGCGCACCGGCAGCGTGTAGCGGCGCAGCAGCAGCTCCAGCCCGCGGCTCGACACCGAACCGATCGGCAGCATCACCTCGCCGGTGACGCGGCTCAGTCCGACCTCCAGCGCGGGCGAGATCTCGAAATCCTCCTCCTTGCGCCGCTCGCTCAGGGTCTCGCGGGGCAGGCGGTTGGCGAACAGGGTGGTCCAGTCCAGCGCCAGCAGCTCGCGCTCCAGCTCGTCGGCGCGCAGGCCGCTGGCATAGAGGCCGCCGATGATGGCCCCCATGGAGGTGCCGGCAATCGCGTCGATGGGGATGTGCGCGCGCTCCAGCACCTTGAGCACGCCCACATGCGCCAGTCCGCGTGCGCCACCGCCCGACAGCACCAGGCCGATGCGCGGGCGGCCGAGCGTGGGGCCGACCTCGACAGGGGCCACGGCCGGCTCCGCCGCCATGACCCCCCCTGATGGCGCGAACAGACCCATGGCCACGAAGAAGATGAACAGCAGGAAGGAGCACGGACCTCGCATGGCGCGGATTGTGCGGCCCGATCCTAGAATTCACGCCATGACGCTGTCCACCCCCCTGCCTGCTCCTGTCCCTGTCGGTGAACTGCCGCACACCTGCGACGCATTGGTCATCGGCGCCGGCCCAGCCGGCAGCGCCTGTGCCGCCACGCTGGCCGCCGCTGGTTGGTCGGTCTGCCTGATCGACCAGCACGACTTCCCCCGCGAGAAGGTCTGCGGCGATGGCCTCATCCCCGACGCCCATGCGGCCCTGCGGCGGCTGGGGGTGCTCGACGAGGTGATGGCGCACGCCGAGCACGTCGGCCACGTGCGTTGCGTGGCACCGCGTGGCGGGCAGGTCGATGTGCCAGGCACGCTGGCGGTGCTGCCGCGGCGCACGCTCGATTTCCTGCTGGTGCGCCATGCGCAGCGCCAGGGCGTGCGGCTGGTGACCCCGGTGAAGTTCGACGCGGTGCTCGAAGAGAACGGCTGCGTCGTCGGTGCCCGGCTGCGGCAAGGCGAGGCGCGGCCGGAGGTGCGCGCCCGCTGGGTGGTGCTGGCGACAGGGGCGGGCGTGCAGCCGCTGGTGGCCGCAGGGCTGTGTACGCGCCGCACACCTAGCGGCATCGCGCTGCGCGGTTACGTGCGCAACCCGTCGCTGGCCGGGCGCCACACGACGATGGACGTGGTGTGGGACAAGGTGCTGCGGCCGGGTTACGGCTGGATCTTCCCGTGCGGTGGCGATACCTACAACATCGGTGTCGGCGCCTTCTTCCGGCAGGGGCAGGCGGCGGATGCCAACCTGCGCCAGATGTTCGACGATTTCACCCGCGTCTACGCTCCGGCCCGTGCGCTGATGGACGGTGGCACGCTGCAAGGTGATCTCAAGGGCGCACCGCTGCGCTGCACGCTCGAAGGCGCCGAGAGCGGTCGGCCCGGCCTGCTCGCCACCGGCGAGACGCTGGGCTCGACCTACGACTTCACCGGCGAAGGCATCGGCAAGGCGCTCGAAACCGGACTGATGGCCGCCGATGCACTCCTGACGGGCGCACGCGACGGGCTGGACGCAGCCGAGGTACGGCAGCACTACGACCGGCAGCTCGCCACGCTGCGGCCCAAGTTCGCGCTCTACGAGAAGGCCAACAGCGTCAACCGTCACCCCTGGCTGGCCGATCTGGTGGTCTGGCGTGCACGGCGCAGTGCCGGGCTGTTGCAGCGCATGAGCGGCGTGCTCAACGAGACCTCGAATCCGGGCCATCTGCTCTCGCTGCGGGGCATGGTGCGGCTGCTGACGCACTGAAAGCACCCAGGCGGTGCGCTTCAGTCAGGGCGCACGCGGTCGATACCGTGGGCAGGCGCCGCCTCTTGCAGGCGCTGGACCCGATGAAGCGCCTATCCGAAACGCCATCCAAAGCACCGCCCGCACTGGCCATCCCCACCTCGGGCGTGGGCGTGAGCGAGGATACGGCGGCGGGGGCGGCCTGGGACAAGCTGCTGCTGTTGACCCACTACCGGCACACGCCACAGGCCGTCCTGTCCGGCATGGCCCTGTCGGCGTTGATGGCCTATGTGCTGTGGGATGTCGCACCGCACCCCATCCTGCCGTTCTGGCTGGCGATCGTCGAAACGATGATGGTGCTGCGCCTGCTGGTGGCACGCTACTTCCTGCACGGAGGCGGCCGCGAACGCTGGTCGATGCAGCACTGGTGCCGCGTGACGCAGGTCCAGACCGCGCTGAGCGGCCTGAGCTGGGGCGTGCTGGGCCTGTTCTACGCCGCGATCGACGACCCCGTGTCGCGCACCGCGGTGGTCATGACGCTGATGGGCGCCTGCGCCGGCAGCGCCGCACTGATCGGCTCGATCCGCGGCACGCTGACCACCTTCGGCGCGCTGGCCATGGGCCCGCTGATTGGCGTGATGCTGACCCGCAACGAGCTGGCGCAGACCTACATGGGCGCGGCGCTGGTCTACTACGTTTACCTCGTGATGATCAAGGGCCCGGCGCGCATCAGCCACGCCATGGAAGCGCAGCACGCCGACCGCTGCGACCGCGACCGCCTGGTCACCCGGCTGGAGGACGCCGAGCGGGTCGGCCAGATGGGCCACCTGATCTGGAACGAGGCCACCAAGTGCTCCACCCTGTCCGCCGAGGCCCAGCGCCAGCTCGGCTTCGACAGCCCGAACGTCAAGAGCGCACGCGAAGTGTGGAGCCGTGTCATCAGCGAAGACCGCCTCCGCGTCATCCAGCTCTCCAGCCTGGCCGTGGCGCGCGGCGACCAGGAGCTGCGCTTCGACACCACGATCTGCGGACCCTTCGGTCCGCGCGACCTGCGGGTGGTGCAGCGCTTCGATTACGCCGCGCAGGGCAGGCATGTACAGACGCTGACCACCACCCAGGACATCACCGAGCTGAAGACCACCCAGCGCGAGCTGCACAAACTGGCCTTCGAGGACGTGCTGACCGGTCTGGTCAACCGCGCCGGCTTCACGCTGCGGCTGCACGAGCGCGCGGTGCAGGCGGTGCTGATGCTCGACCTGGACCATTTCAAGTACGTCAACGACACGCTTGGCCACGCCACCGGCGACCGCCTGCTGGTGATGATGGCGCAGCGTCTGGGCGCCTGCCTGCGCAGCCAGGACACGGTGGCGCGGCTTGGCGGCGACGAGTTCGCCGTGCTGATCCACGATGCGGTGGACCATGAACAGCTCGACCGCATCGCGCGCCGGCTGGTCGAGGCACTCTCGGCGCCCTGCCGCATCGACGACCACGACATCTTTGTCTCCGCCAGTGTCGGTATCGCGGTGCGGGACGGTGGCAGCGGTGGCCCGCTCGGCGCCACCGACCCCGACACGCTGATGCAGCAGGCCGACACCGCGCTGTTCGCGGCCAAGGCCAGCGGGCGCTCGCGCCACCAGTTCCACTCCGAAGACCTCAGCCAGCGCACCCGCGACCGCGTCACGATGGAGGCCGATCTGCGCCGCGGCCTGTCCGAGCGGCAATTCAGTGTCCATTTCCAGCCCAAGGTGGCGCTGGCCGATGGCCGTATCGTCGGCGCCGAGGCGCTGCTGCGCTGGCACCATCCGGAGCGCGGCCACGTCTCGCCCGACGACTTCATCCCGGTGGCCGAGGACAGCGGGCTGATCGTGGCCATCGGTGCCTGGGTGCTGCGCGACGCCTGCGCCGCCGCGGCCGACTGGAACCGCGCCCGTGCGCCGGGTGATTCACCGCTGTGCATCGCGGTCAACCTCTCGCCGCGCCAGTTCCTCAACCACGACCTGATCGGCACCGTCACCAGCGCCCTGGCGCGCACCGGCTGTCGCCCCGAGTGGATCGAGCTGGAGATCACCGAGCGGCTGCTGCTCGACGAACGTGGCCAGGCCGGCGAGACGCTGGACGGCCTTCGAGCCATGGGTCTGACGCTGGCGATCGACGATTTCGGCACCGGCCACTCGGCACTGAGCTACCTGACCAAGTACCCGATCAGCACGCTGAAGATCGACAAGTCCTTCATGCGCGACATCACCACACGCACCGACCAGGCCGGTGTGGTGCGCGCCATCATCTCGATGGGACACAGCCTGCAGCTGGGGCTGGTCGCCGAAGGCGTCGAGACCACGGAGCAGGCCAATTTCCTGCGCGAACAGGGCTGCGAGCTGGCGCAGGGCTGG
>JBEEMX010000159.1:0-7527 GCA_041192465.1 Pseudomonadota bacterium
CAGCAGCAGGAACATGGCCAGGATCGCACGCGATTGCAGGCCATCTCCTCGCGTCTCGTGCATCAGGTGACTGAGGGGGCCGATCTGCAGCAGCAGCAGCCCGATGCCCAGGTGCAGGCCCAGCAGGATGACCAGAAAGTGTTGCATGCGGTCATGCTAAACACGTTTGGTTCCTGTCGGTACCGATCCCTCTGTCTCCGCGCCCTGCAGATGCGGGGTGTTTTGCCCTCGGATCGATCGGGTTTTGACTCTCTGGTGGCACTCGTTCAGTTCAGGCGCGCAGTCCGTCCGGACCATGGAGTGCGGTCACGGCCTGCGCCCGCCGCGTCAGCACGGCCCGCTGGTTCAGGTAGCCCTTGTCGGTGATCTCGCCCGCGTCCACGCTGGGCGGCTCGTCGAGGAGGAGCGCGCAGGCGGGGGTCTGGGAGGAGCCGCAGCCCGGCGCGCAGGTGCGCTTCCAGTTCTGCACGGGGCAGCGCCTTCGCCTGCGGCGTCGGGAAGACCAGCAGGCCGATCTCCTCGCGCTCGTGGCCGGTGACGACGACATCGGCGGCGTGCGGCGCCAGCGCGGTGACGGCGCGGAGGCGCAGCGTGCCGACGCTGACCCAGGTGCCGCTGAGCAGCTTGAAGTCTTCGGCCACGCGCCCGTCGAAGACGATGCCGCGCTCGGGGCGGGTGTCGTCCACGAGCTTGGCGGCGTCGCCGATGCAGTAATAGCCGTCCTCGTCGAATGCCTTGGCCGTGACCTCGGGTGCGTGGCGGTATTCGGAAAACACGCTCGGCCCGCGTACGCGGATCTCCAGCTTGCCGCCGTTCGGGATCAGCTTCAGCTCGATGCCGGGCAAGGGCAGCCCGATGCAGCCGGCGCGGTCGATGCGCCAATGCACGCTCGTCACGGCCGGCGCCGTCTCGGTTGCGCCCCAGGACGACGTGAACCACAGCGGCCGGTCGCGCACCTTGGCCACCACCGCTTCGAGCCGCGACCACAGGCTCTGCGGCAACGCGGCGCCCGCGTAGAACACGCCTTCCAGGTTGGCCAGCACGTCCCGCGCCAGCGCCTCGTCCGCCTCCAGGTAGGGCAGCAGCATGTCGAAACCGCGTGGCACGTTGAAGTGGAAGTTCGGCCGCACCTCGCGCAGGTTCGCCACCGTCTTCTCGATCAGCCCCGGTGCCGGGCGGCCTTCATCGACGAACAGGCTGCCGCCGTGGGCCAGCACCATGTTGAAGTTGTGGTTGCCGCCGAAGGTGTGGCTCCACGGCAGCCAGTCGAGCAGCCGCAGCGGCTGGCGCGTCAGGAAGGGCCACGCCTGCGCGATCTGCTGCTGGTTGGCGCAGAGCATGCGGTGGCTGTTGACGACGACCTTGGGCACGCCGGTCGAGCCGGATGTCAGCAGGTACTTGGCCGGCCACTCCGGGCGGATCGCGGCGAAGGCGGCCACCACGGCGGGCGACTCCTCGCGGGCGAGCAACTTGGCGAAGGCTTGCGCACCCAGCACCACCGGCACCGTGCGGCCCCAGGCGTGGACCGGTGGCCCGTAGACGCCCGGATCGCTGGCGTAGACCAGGGCCGGATCGAGCGCGTCGAGGATGGCGTGGATCTTGGCGAAGTCCTTCGTCATCCGGCAATAGGCGCTGGAGACGGTGCAGACGACGCGGCCGAGGTGCATCGTCGCCAGCATCAGCAGCGCGTGGTCCACGCTGTTGTCCGACAGGATCACCACCGGCTTGTCGGCGGGCAGGTTCAGGTCAAGCTGCGCCTGCGCGATGCGCCCGACCGCGTCGCGGGTCTGGCGGTAGGTGAGCTGGCGCCATCCGCCGGTCGCACCGGGGTCGCGCTCGGCGAGGAACAGCGCATCGGGCGTCGTCGCGGCCCAGTGCTCCAGCCAATCGCCGATGCAGCGGGCGAACGGTTGCAGTGCCTCGGGCGAGCGCAGGATGAAACCGCCACCGGGCAGGTCTTCGCGCACAACACGCGGCGGGGCGAGCGCGGCGGCGTCGCCGAACAGGGTCAGGTCCATCGTCTTGTCTCCTTACACACCCAGGTAACCCGCCAGTTCGGTGCTGTTGCGCAGCGTGTCGGAGTCACCTTCCAGCACCAGCCGCCCCTTCTGCATCACCACCAGCCGGTCCGACTCGGCGCACACCTTGCGGTAGTCGCGGTCCACGATCAGCGTGGCGATGCCGGTGCGGCGGATGTCGGCGATGACGCGCCAGATCTCCTGGACGATCAGCGGTGCCAAGCCTTCAGTGGCTTCGTCGAGGATCACCGCGTCGGGGTTGGTCATCAGCGCCCGGCCGATCGAGAGCATCTGCTGCTCGCCGCCGGAGAGCTGGTGCCCCAAGTTGGTCAGCCGCTCGGACAGGCGCGGGAAGGTGCTCATCACGCGCTCGAAGGTCCAGTCCTTCTGGCCCGACGTGCCGGCGCGGGCGGCCATGACTAGGTTCTCGCGCACGGTCAGCGTCGGGAAGATGCCGCGTCCTTCTGGCACATAGGCGACACCGAGTTGCGCGGCCTGGTGCGGCAGTCCTTTCGACAGATCCTTGCCCGCCACATGGATGCGGCCCTGGCGCTGGCGGACGTGGCCGAGCAGGGTGCGGATCAGGGTCGATTTGCCCATGCCGTTGCGCCCGAGCAGGCCGACGGTTTCGCCCCTGGCAAGTCTGAAATCGATGCCATGCAGGATGTGGCTGCTGCCGTACCAGGCTTGCACGCCCTGCGCGTCGATGATGAGCGGAGTCGATGGTGCCGACATTCAGTGGCCTCCCAGGTAGGCGGCCTGCACGTCGCGGTTGGTGCGGACCTCGTCGGGCGTGCCCGTGGCGATCACCGCGCCGTTGACCATCACGGTGATGCGGTCGGCCACGGCGAACACCGCGTCCATGTCGTGCTCGACCAGCAGGATGGCGTGGCCCTTCTTCAGCGAGCGCAGCAGGTCGAGCATCCGGTGCGATTCCTCCGGCCCCATGCCTGCCAGCGGCTCGTCGAGCAGCAGCACACGCGGCGCAGTGGCGAGGCACATCGCGATTTCCAACTGGCGCTTCTGGCCGTGCGACAGGCTCGCGGCTGTGCGTCCGGCCACCGCCGCGAGGCCGGCGCGCTCGATGGCCGCCTTGGCCCGCTCGGTGCTGGTGCGGCAGGCTTGCGCCGATTCCCACCACGCCCACGGCCGCTGCACGCGGGCCTGTGCGGCGAGGCGGCAGTTCTCCATCACCGACAGTGGCAGGAAGATGTTGTTGCGCTGGTAGCTGCGGCCGATGCCGGCGTGGGCCAGCTTCGGCTGCGGCCAGCGGGTCACGTCCTGGCCGCCCAGCACGACCGCGCCACTCGACGGCGGCAGCTCCCCCGACAACAGGTTGATCAGCGTCGATTTGCCTGCGCCGTTGGTGCCGATGACGGCGTGGATCTCGCCCTCGTGCAGCGCGACCGACACGTCGCTCACGGCCACCAGCGCCCCGAAGCGGCGGGTGAGGCCACGCGCTTCGAACAGCGCGGTGGTGGTGCTGGTGGTGCTCATGCCGCCTCCTTGCGTTGCTGCAACCGCGACCACAGCCCCGCCAACCCCTGCGGCAGCAAGGCCACCGCGACGATGATGAAACTGCCGAACACCAGTTGCCAGTGCTTGGTCAGCGACGAGAACCACTCGGACAGCAGCACGAAGGCAAACGCCCCCGTCACCGCGCCGCCCAGGCTGCCCAGCCCGCCGAGGATGATCATCACCAGCGCGTTGCCGCTCTGGTGCCAGGACAGGATCTCGGGCGTGACGAAGCCGTACTGCGCTGCGTAGAGAAAACCCGCCACGCCCGCCAGCATCCCGGCGACGACAAAGCTCGCGAGCTTGTAGAGCAGCGTCGAGTAGCCCGCGGCCCGCATCCGCTGCTCGTTGTGCTTGATGCCGACCAGCGCGTGCCCGAAGCGAGACCGCAGCAGCAGCGTCAGCACCGCAAGCGCCAGCACCAGCGTGCCCAGCACGAACCAGTAGAAGCTGTTGGCCTGCTCCAGGTCGATCCACTGCCAGCCAGCGAGCGTGAACGCGGGCTTGAAGTAGACGTAGGCACCGTCGCTGCCCCCGGCGATCGACGTGTCGTGGAAGACGAAGAACACGAGCTGCGCGAAGGCCAGCGTGACCATGATGAAGTAGATGCCCTGCGTGCGCATCACCAGCGCGCCGATCACCAGCGCGAGCAACCCGGCGCCGCCGACCGCCGCGGCCAGCATCAGCCAGCCGTTGCCCGCCTCGGACATGGGTGCCAGCATCGCCACCGCATAGGCACCGACGCCGAAGAACGCCGCGTGGCCGAGGCTGACCAGCCCGGTGTAGCCGACCAGCAGTTGCAGGCTCGCCGCGAAGATCGCCATGATCATCACCTTGGCGAGCAGCTCGGTGTGGAACTTGCCGCCGATCGGCTCGGGCAGCAGCGGGAACACCGCCAGCAGCGCGAACACCACCAGCCAGGCGGCGATGGAAAGAGATTTGTTGGAGGTCATCGCCCGATCACCCTGCCTTGAACAGACCGGCCGGGCGCCACAGCAGGATGGCCGCCATCAGCACATAGACCAGCGCACCGGCCCCTTCCTGCCAGAGCACCTTGCCGAAGGTGTCCACGAAACCGATCAGCAGCGCCGCGATCAGCGCCCCCTTGATCGAGCCAATGCCGCCGATCACGACGACGACGAAACAGATGATCAGCACCTGCCCGCCCATGCCCGGATAGACCGACGACACCGGCGCCGCGATCATCCCGGCGAACACGGCGAGCGCCACGCCTACCGCGAACACCACCCGGTACAGCAGCGTGATGTTGATGCCCAGCGACTGCACCATCTCGCGGTTCGTCGCCCCGGCGCGCACCATCATCCCCAGGCGCGTCTTGCTGATGAGCAGGTACATCCCGAGCGCCAGTGCCAGGCACACCGCCGACACCGCCAGCCGGTAGACCGGGTAGGTCATGCCGTTGCCGATGGCGATGGACCCCGCCAGCCAGCCGGGGATGTCCACCCCATGCACGTCGTCACCCACCAGGATGCTGCGCAGCTCCTCGAACACCAGGATCAGCCCGTAGGTCATCAGCACCTGCTGCAGGTGTTCCCGGTCATAGAGGTAGCTGAAGAACACCCACTCCAGCACGTAGCCGAAGGCCACTGCCAGCACGGTGCCGACCAGCAGGGCCAGCGGCAGGCTGCCGAACAGCGAACTCAAGGAGAACGCCAGGTAGGCGCCGATCATGTAGAAGCTGCCGTGGGCGAGGTTGATCACGCCCATGATCCCGAAGATCAGCGTCAGCCCAGAGGCCACCAGGAACAGCAGCAGGCCGTACTGCACGCTGTTCAGGCACTGGATGAGGAAGGTGGTGAGGTCCATCGGGGTGACGCCGTTGTGCGGGTTCGTTCAGCGCGTCAGAGCTTGCAGCCGCGGGCCGGGTCGGCCAGACCCTTGACCGCGATGGCGACGTTCTTGTTCACCTTGCCGGTGACTTCGCGCAGGTAGAAGTCCTGCACCGGGTTGTGCGCCTTGCTCAGCGTGAACGGGCCGCGCGGGCTGTCGATCTTGGCGGCTTCCATCGCCTTGACCAGACCGTCGCGGTTGGCCACGTCGCCCTTGACCGCGGCCAGACCGGCGCCGAGCATCTGCGCCGCGTCATAGCCTTGCACGGCGTACACGTCCGGCTGCAGCTTGTAGGTCTTGGCGTATTGCAGGCGGAAGGTCTTGTCCTTGGCGTTGGTCAGGTCGTCGGCGTAGTGCAGCGTGGTCAGCAGGCCCTTGGCGGTGTCGCCCTGCGCTTCGAGCGTGCCGTCGGTCAGGAAGCCGGCGCCGATCAGCTTGATGTTGGCACCCAGACCCGCAGCCGCCCAGTCCTTGACGAACTTGACCGCACCGCCACCTGCGAAGAACACGTACACCGCGTCCGGCTTGAGCGCGGCCACTTCGGTCAGCAACGCCTGGAACTCGACGCCGGGGAAGGGCAGGTTCAGCTCCTTCACCACCTTGCCGCCGCCCGCCTCGAAGCCTTCCTTGAAGCCCTTGACCGACTCGTCGCCGGCCGCGTACTTCCAGGTCAGCGTCACGGCGGTCTTGATCTTCTTGTCGGCGGCGACCTTGCCCATCGCAAAACCCGGCTGCCAGTTCGAGAACGACGAGCGGAAGATGTTCGGCGCGCACAGGGGGCCGGTGATGGCGTCGGCGCCCGCGTTGGGGACGATCAGCAGCGTGTTGTTGTCCTTGGCGACCTTGGCCATCGCCATCGCCACACCCGAGTGCACGGTGCCGACCATCACGTCGACGTTGTCGCGCTTGACCAGCTTGTTGGCGTTGTCGGCGGCCTTGGACGGATCGGACTCGTCATCGACCTTGACGAACTCGATGGTCTTGCCGCCGAGCTTCCCGCCTTGTTCATCGACGTACTGCTTGAAGCCGTTCTCGATCGCCACGCCGAGGGCCGCGAACGTGCCGGTGTAGGGCAGCATGAAGCCGACCTTGATCTTGTCCTGGGCGAAGGTACCGCCGGCCAGCGACAGCAGGGCGGTGGCGACGAGGGTGCGGGTGAAGAAAGCGGTCATGGTGATGTCTCCTGAACGGATGCGGTAGGGCGATGAGTACGTCTCAACGGGTGTGACGATGCAGGAAATCGGCGGCGGCGTCGATCAGGGCTTCCGGCTGGTCGCGGTGCGGGCTGTGGCCGCAGGCGTCGAGCTTCAGCAGCGTGGTGCGGCCAGGGCAGAGGTCGGCGATGTGCTCGATCTGGGCCATCGTGCCGTACTGGTCGTCATGACCCTGCACAGCCAGCACCGGGCAGCGGACCTGAGCCACCTCGCGCTCGATGGTCCAGTCGCGGAAAGCCGGGTCAAGCCAGATGTCGTTCCAGCCCCGGAAGGCGGAGTCCGGGTCGGCGTGGTGCTTGCCGAGCTTCGCCCGCAGGTCGGTGGTCGCGTAGGCGGTGCGGGCGTCCTCGATGCTGGCGATGCTCAGGTCTTCGACGAACAGGTGTGGCGCGGCGACGACGAGGGCCGCGACACGCTCGGGGAACATCGCCGCGTGCAGCAGTGCGATCGAGCCGCCGTCGCTGTGGCCGAACAGCGCATACGGCGCCGACACGCCCAGCGCGTCGAGCAGCGGCGGCAGCACTTCGCGCGCTTGCCGGTGCATGAAATCGGGCCTCCAGCGTTCGTCGGCTGGCTTGGGCGTGGACTGCCCGTAGGCCGGGCGCGAGTACACCAGCCCCGCGCAGCCGAGCCGCTGGCACAGCCGATCCGGAAAGTCCCGCCACATCGACAGCGAGCCGAGTCCCTCGTGCAGGAACACCAGCAGCGGCGGCGGCGCGGCGTCGGTGGACGTTGGGGCGTCGATGCGGCGGTATTCGACACGCACCGGGCGGCCGGCCCAGTTGATCTCGGCGAAGGCGATGTCGTGCGCCATCTCAGCCCTGCGCTTTTTCCTGGTCCCGCAGCTTGAACCGCTGGATCTTGCCGGTGGCGGTCTTGGGCAGGTCTTCGACGAACTCGATCTGGCGCGGGTACTTGTACGGCGCGAG
>JBEEMX010000160.1:0-7178 GCA_041192465.1 Pseudomonadota bacterium
CGGACTTCTCGCTCGGGCGGCGCGGCTGGACACTGATCAACGGGGGCGTGGTCGGTGCTCGTGGCACAAACTTGGCCGGATGGACCATCGCAACCCTAACCCCGATTTCTGGCAGCACCATTTTCTTTTCCCAGGGCGGGCCCATTGGCAACGCAAATGCGTACTGCGAAGAGTGGAGCGACCCCATCCCAGTCACTCCGCTCGCCTGGTATTGCGCCAGCGCTTACACCGGAGCGCACCGCTGTCGAGTCGCTGTTTTCGCCTACTATTTTGACGCGGCGGGTGCTGTTGTCGGGCATAGCTACGGGTCGCCAGCGACAGGAGAAAACACCGAGAGCGTCGATGCGATGAGCGGGGGCACAACGCTGTCCGGCTACAAGCGGATTTACGGGACCGGGCAAGCACCAGCGACCGCACGCACTGCGCGGCTTGTCATGCGCAAGTACGACACCGCGGCGGGACAGGCGACTAGTTACATGTTCATCTGCCGGGCCATGTTCGAGCCCGCGGCGTCCGCTGCCTCGACGCCGGGCGCGTGGTCACCCGGGCCGATCGGCTACACCGGTGATCTTGACGCCACCAATGGCGCCCCGATCGGCACGCTGGTGGGTAGCACGCTCGCGCAGACCGTCGAGAGCAACGCCGCCGGGGCGCTGCAAGGCGTCAACGACATCAACGCCGATGGCAAATGGTCGCCGATCGAAAAGGCCGCGCTGGTCGTGGACTGGAACAGGTTGAACGGATCGGTCACGCCGCTGGTGGCGCAAGCCAATGTGTACGGCATCGTGACCGAGCGCAACACCTTCACAAGCGCAGTCAACGCGCTGTCCGTGTACCTGACCGGGCTGGCCCCACCATGGAACGACACGACCACCACCACCACCATCTTGCGCGCCACTGCGGACCAGCTCTGGGGCAATGCCTACAACGCGCTGACCGCGCTGCAGACGCGCATCGACGATGAGGCAGGCAAGCGGGCGACATGGACGACCGTCACTGGCGTCGGCAAGCCGCAGGACAACGCGACAGTCGGTGCCACCTTCGGCACCAACATCGCCGGGCAGATCACCCCGGCGAACGTCACGACATTTCTGGCCAGCAACACGATTTCCGAAAGCGCGGCTGTCACGATATCGGGGACGCTCGGTACCGGGTCCAACTCCCCGATTGCATCGTGTAACGGTGGTGGGCTAGTGCTTGTCCTGGTGGTCGGTGCAGTCACTGTCGCAGGTGAGCCCAGCTCGTCCAACTCTCCGACCATCGGCAAGATTGCGCTGGTCATCAACGGGGCCGAGGTCGGCTACTCGACCGCAGTGAGCGGGGTCGCCGGGGCGGCCAACCAGACCATCATGGGCTCGGCTGTCGTGGCGTGGCAGGGCGCGCTGGGGGTGCCCCTGTCTGCCTACATCAAAGCCATACGGACGTATGGCAACCAGGCGGTCGAAATCACCAACGGGACCACGCTCTCGATCATCAGCCTCAAGCGGTAGCCGATAGCCGATATCCAAATGCAGCAATACCCCGAAATCAACGCCCTCGGCGAGCTGGTCTGCCTGCGCAGCGACAGCAACTACAGCCGGATGCTTGCCAGCATCGCGCCGGGCAATTCCCTGCTGATCGACCTGCCTCCTGCCGTCCCGAGCTACTGGGATGAGTCGATCCAGGCGTGGGTCAAGAAGCCCGAGCAGCCATCACCCCGTCACACGTGGCGTGCCCAGACACGGGCATGGACGGATGACAGGTCACTCGACGAGGCCAAGGCCGACAAAATCGCCGAGATGCGGATCGAGCGTGACCGCGCGGACGCGGCGCAGATCAACATCGGCGGCTACAGCTACGACGCACACCCTGCAGCGATGGCTGCCATTTGCCAGGAGCTGCAGCTCGCTGCGCTGACGCCGACGGCTGTCATCCAGTGGACCCTGGCCAGCAACCTTGTCCGGTCGCACACGCTGCTGCAACTCCGGGCCGTGGCTGTCGCCATCCGTGCGCGCAACACCGCCAGCCGGGCGCGATACGAAGCCCGCCGCGCAAGCATCAGCACTGCAACGACCGCCGATGCGGTCTCGCTGGTTGTCTGGTGATGAGACGCCACCAGTCGCCCAAAGCCACCGAAAACCACAAACGAACCGCGAGCCCTGACCATGAGCCCTGATCCCATCACCACCGCTGCCAGTGCTGCAGCCATCGGCGCAGTGGCTGCGGCGGTAGGCGGATCCCCACCAGATCCTGTCGTGATCGCCAGCTTGGCGGGCTCGCTGTGCAGTGCCTGGGCGCGGCCGTCGTCCGGGCCTGAATGGACGTGGCGCTACATCGGTGGCTCGCTGGTCCACACGATCCTGAGCTTCGGCGCAGGGCTGTCCAGTTCTGTGCTTGCTCCTGTCTTTGCGGTCGAGCTGGTGTCTGTCGCGGGCTGGGCAATCGCTTTCCCGGTGGCGGCGTTCGCGCACCAGATCATCCCCAGCGTCGGCGAAGTCAAGACCGCGCTGCTGGAACGCATCCGTGGCCGGGCCTCTACCCCGCCAGGGTCTGATACTGGGGGCCAGCCGTGAACACCGATCTGCTCTTCAAAATCGTGTTGTTGCTCTCTGGGATTGCGCTGATCTTGTGCGCCAGCTACCTGTTCGACCGCGCGCATCGGTGCGAAATCTCCACCCGTGCCGGTGTCGCGCTGATGTTGTCGGCCGAAGGCGTGATCAGTGTGGCCGTGGCGCTGTCGCAGTGGCCGGTGTGGTGGCCGGCTGTTGCGCTGTCGGCGCTGACGGCTGTGATGGCCTGGCTGGTCATCGGGACGCGGTACGGGCGGCGCTGTGCGCACATCGACGGGTGGGGCATCACCAGGACGACGGACACGCTGCCGATTGAGCGGGGGCAGGCCCATGACTGAGCTGTCCACTGCCGATCCATCGCCATCGCCATCTCCACCGATGACCGAACTGCAGCGCATCGCGTGCGACACGCTGGCCGCGGCTGTCCGGCTGTGCGATGCCGCGGGGCTTGCGCTTGTGCCCGGTCCGACGCATGTGACGGTCTACGTGCCCCAGCGGTATCGCCCGAGCTGCTACAGCTCCGCCAAGGTACTCGATCTGCCGCAGATCGCGCCGAAGCTGCTGGGGCGATCTGCGCCGCGCAGGAGGGCCGCGTGATGCCGCGCTTTGTGGCTGTGTTGACTGTCTGCACCCTGTTGTGGGTGGGCCTGCCTGGCTGCGCCTCGATGTACGCGGGCGAGCTGGCCCGGGATGCCCTCGGCAAGTGCCGGGATGTCGCGTCGATCGACTACCGAGGCGGGCGTCTGCACGAGTCCGCATCTACCTTCATCAACTGCCGGATCGCCCCGGCTCAGGAGCGCCCATGGTCACCCTGACCGCCGAATCCCTGCGAGACGCTGCTGCGTGCTCGCTCGCCACCGCCCGCCACTGGGTGCCGCACATCAACCAGGCGCTGTACCTTTTCGGCCTCGACGCGCCGAACCGCGCCGCCGCGTTCCTGGCGCAGATTAGCCACGAGTCGGCGCAGTTGTCCCGCGTGGTCGAGTCGCTGCACTACTCGACGCCGCAGCGGCTCTGTGCAGTCTGGCCCGAGAGGTTCCCGTCGTTCGACTCGGCTGCGCCCTACGTCGGCCGTCCTGAGCGGCTGGGGGACAAGGTCTACGGGGGCCGCATGGGCAACATCGGTCCGGGCGATGGCATGCGCTACCGCGGTCGCGGGCTGATCCAGGTCACGGGGCGCGCTGGCTACTGCGCGGCGCGGGAGGGGCTGCGCGATCCTGGGCTCGGGCTGGTCGATGTCCCGGACTTCGAGGCGCGGCCCGATGACCTGGCGCTGCCGCACTGGGCGGCGCTGTCGGCGGGGCTGTACTGGCGGACGCACAAACTCAACGCGCTGGCGGACCGTGGCGACACTGCCGGTATCACCCGCATCATCAACGGTGGCACGCACGGGCTGGCTGAGCGGATCGCGCTGTACAAGATTGCGCGCAGATCGTTGGGGGTGGCGTGATGATGGACTACCTGACCCCGTGGCGCCGTCGTCGTGCAGCGCAGCCCGAGCGGATCGACGTGGGCATCCTGGCCGCGTCCGGTGACGTGGTGGTGATGTACCCAGGCGAGGGCATCCCGAGGCGCTACCCTGCCGCACTGGCCCGCGCCATCGCCGAACAGGTCAACGCGCATGGGCATGTCTACGCGGTGCTCGATGAGCAGCAAAAAGCCCCGGACGGTGCCGGGGCTTGAGGTCTGGCGCGGTCAGGTCAGACTGCCGACCAGGCAGTGCGCCCGTTGACGTCATCCCACAGCGTGGCGCCCTTGGCGACTGGTGCGGCCGTCTTGACAACGCACAGGCTCGCGTCCTTGCTCGCAGCCTTGCTTGCTGCCGATTGGGTGGCGTGGGCGCTGATGACGCGCATTTCGTGGTCACGATGGCCAGGGCGCTTGACAGTTGCGTAGTGGGTGCTGGTGGTCATGTCGATCTCCTTGGGGCGGGTGGCTTGCGGGGCTGGATCAGTTCAGGATCCGAGGATGACGCGGCCAGCCTCTTCGGCTCCGACGTACTCGACGTAGGAGACCAGCCACTCGGCATCGGTGTCTGCGCCTTCCAGGGCCGCCAGCGTGGCGTCGTCCAGCAGGGCCGCAACAGCTTGTGCGTCGATGTCGGCAGTGTTGCGCTCGACGGTCGCGCTGCTGAACGGGTTGATTAGGGTGATGGTGGATGCGGTCATGTCGATCTCCTTGGGTTTCCGGACCTGCCGTTTGCTGATCCGATAACTGTATTGTCTGACAAAACATCGGATTGCGCAAGCCCCCTCAAGCCCCCTTGTGTAGTTTTGTCAGACATTTACAATCGGCGCATGAACACACAACAGACACCAGCGCCCGAGCGGCGCAACCTTGGCGGGCGCCCAGCCCTGGCGGAAGGGCAGACCAGCGAGCGCATCAACGTGCGGTTGACGCTTGTGCAGCGGCTGGCATTCGAGGAGGCTGGGGGTGCGCAGTGGCTGCGCCGACAGCTCGACGTGCTTGCATCACGCGCCCCTGCTGGATCTGTTGCAGAGGCGCCTGATACGCCAGTGATACGAGTGTGAATTCCCCCTCTGCATCCTCCCCGTGAACTACGGAGGGAGGGGTGTCTAGCCCGTGCTGCTGCAGAGTGTAGACCATCACGCCGTTATCATCTCGTGACACGCTGGCTCACTGGCCGGGTGATACGCACGGGATACGGTATCAATGGCCTCAATTCTCAACGTGGGCGGCAAGTGGCGGGCGCTGATCAGGCGCAAGGGCCACAAGCCGATCTGCAAGACGCATCCTACCAAAGCGGCCGCGCTGGCCTGGGCGCGCAAGATCGAGGCGCAGCTCGACGCGGGGGGTGAGGTCGAGTCCGATCGCGTCACCGTCGGGGAGCTGATCGACGCCTACCGCAAGCTGCGGGCGGGGTCTCGGCCGATCCTGGACGACAGCAACGAGCACTACATGCTCAAGGTGCTGCAGCGGCTGCTGGGGGCCACGGATGCCAGGCGGCTGACGACCGAGGATCTTGTCGCCTTCTGCGCCCAGCGGCGCGACGAGGGCGCTGGACCGTACACCTGCAACATGGACATTTCCAAGCTATCGACCGTGCTGCGCTACACCGCCAGCGCCAAGGGGCTGGTGCTGCCGGACGCCGTTGGCCAGGCGCGGCCGTTGCTCAAGCACTTGGGGCACATCGGCGATGGTGGCCGGCGGGAGCGCAGGCCGACCGAGGACGAGCTGCACCGCCTGGTGGCGCAGATCACCGAGCGGCGCGGCGCGGTTTATGCGGATGCGGTGTTGTTCCTAGTTGCCACTGCGATGCGGCGCGGGGAGGCGTGCGGGCTGCTGTGGTCGGATGTGGACCACGACAAGCGCCTGGTGCTGATCCGGTACCGGAAAGACCCGCGCAAGAAGGCGGGCAATGACCAGTGGGTTCCACTGCTGCCGGATGCGTGGGAGGTGGTGCAGCGACAGCCAGAGCCGCGTGGGGATCGGCTGTTTCCGGTCGAGCCTGGCACGCTGTCGAAGTACTTTCTGGAGGCGTGCCGGGCGCTGTCGATCCCGGATCTCAGGCTGCACGACATGCGCCATGAGGGGGCCTCGAAGCTGTTCGAGGCTGGGTATGAGATTCAGCAGGTCGCCCTGGTCACGGGGCACAAGCAGTGGGACACGCTCAAGCGGTACACGCAGCTCAAGCCCGAGGATCTGCACCGGGAGGGGCTGCAGGGTTTGGTGGGTAAACCCTGCAAGTGACTGCTATCTGACGTTAGGCGTCTTCAAAACGGGATCACGTCGCACGCTTCGTGGTTCCCAAATCTGCGCCCACAGTCGGGGCACTTCCCCGGCCACCAGCGGCGCCACAGCCACCACCAGGCCCACTGCTTTGCGCGGTAGTGGCGCGTATCTCCAATGCGGTCTGCATAGTCAGTGTCAGGCGCCCCGCAACGCTTGCACGGCACCACGTAGTTCGGCGCAAGCTCGCACGGGTGTTCGTAGTCGGGCTGGCAGCCATGCCACCAGCACGCAAGACGCCTAACACCGCGTTGGAGCGGACCCACAACGGCCCGGCTACTCTGTGCCATTTGCATACTCCTGCGCGGGCCGTTGCGGTCCGCTCAACTCCACGTTCGGCCTCACGCGCTCACCGTTGCGCCCAACTCCTGCCACAAGTGGTCGGCGCTCTCGGCGGCCACCTGCTCCCAGCGCAGCAGCGCGGCTTCGAGTTGCGGCTTTGTGATCTTCAGCGTGTCCATATCGGTCCTTCGGTAGTTGCGCACCGGGTGCGGTGCAGGTGGTGCCGGCGGCCTGGGGTAGGGCGGCGGCAGGTTGGTTAGGCCGAACTGGCGGGTCAAGCGGACCGCTTACCCTTGTCGTCACGCTGCAGAACCTCGCGTGAGGTCGTCACTACATCGGACGTACCGCCGTTCTGCACCTTGGCGTATTCCATGATGAGCGCGTGCAGCGAATCGGCGGCGGGCATCGATTTGCCGTCATCGTCCAGCAGTGCTCCATCGAAGCAGCGGCGGCCTGCATTGTTCAGGATCATCCCGATCAGGTTGATCTTCATGCCGCCGTCTCCCGCATCGTGTCAAAGTGCTGCGCGACATCCCGAAAATCCGCCCACCGCTTGCCCTGGTCCACGTACGTCTTGACGGGGCATGTGCCCGCGCT
>JBEEMX010000161.1:0-8427 GCA_041192465.1 Pseudomonadota bacterium
CAGCAGCGCCACCCAGGCCACCGAAGCCGATCCGCCCAGCCGCTCGGCCAGCGCCAGCGCCACGTACGAGTTGAAGCGGAAGGCCACCTGTGCGCCGGAGGCTTGCAGGTGCGCGTCGATCTTCGGCACCGAGCGCAGCAGCGTCGCCAGCACGAGTCCCGTCCCCACCGTCAGCACGCCACCGAGCGCCAGCCCCAGCGTGGCCGCCGGCTGCAGCGGGCTGCGCACGATGGACGTGAACAGCAGCACCGGGAACAGCAGCCAGTACACCAACCGTTCCACGCCGCCCCACACGATGCGGTCGAGCGCCGTCCAGCGGCAAATGGCAAAACCCGCGACGATCAGCAGGAAATCGGGGAGCAGCAGCAGGGCGATGGAGAGCATGGCGCCAGCCTAGCGCAGTCGTCTGGTTTTCCCCTACGCACCAACCACAGCCGCATCCGCGGCCGTGGCTTCAGAATGCCGGCCATGGCGGGCTGTCGAATGCCTGCGATTTCCCCAGGAGTACTCCAGATGATGAAAAGACGCCAGATCCTCGCCACCGCCGCGGCGGCCGTGTTGACCGCCCCGCTCGCCGTCCAGGCGCAGGGCTTTCCGAACAAGCCGGTCAAGCTGATCGTGCCCTTTGCTCCGGGCGGCACCACGGACATCATCGCCCGCATCATGGGCGAGAAGATCGGCCCGGCGCTGGGCCAGACGCTGATCGTCGAGAACAAGGCCGGCGGCGGCGGCATCATCGGCGCCAATGAACTGGCCAAGTCCGCGCCGGACGGCTACACGCTGGGCATGGCCACGGTGTCCACCGTCGCCGCGAATCCGGCCATCAATCCCAAGACGCCCTACAACCCGCTCACCGACTTCGTGCCGGTAATCAACATCGCCGCGACGCCGAACGTGATCGCCGTGCATCCGAGCTTCCCGGCGCGCGACTACAAGACGTTCCTGGAGGTCCTGAAGAAGAGCCCCGGTCGTTACAGCTACGCGACCTCCGGCACCGGCGGCATCGGGCATCTGCAGATGGAGCTGTACAAGAGTCTGGCGGGCGTCTTCATCACCCACATTCCCTACCGCGGCGCTGGTCCCGCGCTCAATGACACGGTGGCCGGGCAGGTGCCGGTGATCTTCGACAACATGCCTTCGGCGCTGCCCTTCATCAAGGACGGGCGGTTGATCCCGATCGTCGTGTCGGCGCCGCAGCGGCTGGCAGTGCTGCCGGACGTGCCAACCTTCAAGGAGGTCGGGATGGAGCCGGTCAACCGCATGGCCTTCTACGGCTTCGTCGCGCCCAAGGGCACCCCGCGCGACGTGGTGGACAAGATCGGCGCGGCGGTGCGCAAGACGCTGGAAGACCCGGTGGTGAAGAAGCGCATCGAGGACACCGGCTCGGTGATCGTGGCCAACACGCCCGAGCAGTTCGCCGCGCAGATCAAGGCCGAGTTCGAGGTCTACAAGAAGGTGGTCGAAGTCCAGAAGCTCAAGCTGGACTGATCGACCAACCCCCGTCGTTCCTCAGCGCCCGCGCAGGTGGGCGGGCGCTTCGAGCCGCTTGGCGAGCGTGGACAGCACCAGCGTCAGCACCAGATAGATCGCCGAAATCGCCAGATACGGCTCCCAGTAGCGCGAATACGCCCCCGCCACCGTGCGGGCGGCCAGCGCGAGTTCTGCCAAGCCGATCGCGGACACCAGCGACGAGTCCTTGATGAGCGTGATGCCCTCGTTGACCAAGGCCGGCACCATGCGCCGGAAGGCCTGGGGCAGGATGACGAAGCGCATGCTCTGCGCATGCGTCAGGCCCAGCGAGTAGCCGGCCTGGGTCTGGCCGAGGTGGATGCTCTGGATGCCGGCGCGAAAGATTTCGGAGATGTAGGCGCCGGCGTTCAGGCTCAAGGCGAGGCAGCCCGAGAAGAACGCGCCGTGCTCCTGGCGGAAGGTGCGGGCCAGGTCACCACTGAGCAGCAGGCCGCTGTCCGGGTGGATCAGTGCGGGCATCAGCGCGAAATGCACCAGCAGGATCTGCACGAACAGCGGGGTGCCGCGAAAGAACGTGACATAGGCGGTGGTGATGGCCCGCAGCGTTTTCATGCCCCAGGCCCACGGCCATGAGCGTGGGGGTGGCGCGTTCACCGAACTGCTGATCAGCCCGAAGCTGACCCCCAGCACCATGCCGGCAGCAATGGCCACCAGTGTCAGCTCGATCGTGGTGATCACGCCTTCCGCAAAGAGGGGCCCGTAGCCGGCCAGAATGTCCCAGCGCAAATCCATCATGTGGTGTGTCTGTCTCGTTGACGGTGTCGATTCAAGGGGCGCTTTGCATCGTGCCGTGCGAGTTTACGCGGGGCAACGGGGCCAGTCCTGAGGCGATACCCAAAATCGCCCCCAGCGACGGCAGAATGGGCCGATCGAAATCCAGGAGTTGACGCGCTGATGGCAGCAGGATCTACCCCCCGCGGACAAGACAGCCCGGACGATCGGGACACCCTGGCCGCCGCGCTGGAAGAACGCTCTCGCCAGCTCGACGCACGGCTGCGCGAAACCCGCTGCCTGTTCGAGGTGAGTGCGTCGTTGGGTGACTATGGCCTGAGCTGCGCCCAGGCGGCGCAGGTGGTGGCGGTCTGTCTGCCGATGGCGTTCGAGCGTCCGGAGATCGTGCAGATCCGCGTGGCGCTGGACGACGGACACGCGGGCGATGACATGCCGGCCGCCGGCTGGCACTTGTCGCAGCCGGTCCAGCGGGATGGTGTGCGCATCGGCTGCATCGATCTTGCCTGCTTCGATCCCGACGCCGTGCTGCCCGGCGCACATCTGCCCGATCCCAGCCTGTTGCAGGCACTGGCACGGGAGCTTTCACGCTGGTTCGAACGCCGGACTGCGGCCGATCTGCTGCGCCGCAGCGAGGCGAGTCCATCGTCGTCCATCGTCTTGACATCCTCCCCGCCCTAAAGGACAGAGATTCCTCCTGCGAGACGCGCATGTCCGCGCGCGGCGATGTTCCTCGCTGCGTTCACGTCGCGGTCGTGTTCCGCTCCGCAATTGCAGCAAGTCCACCACCTCATTCCAAGACCCGCTCTACCTTTCGGACTGCTGGCGGGAATGACCCCGCAGCGCGAACAAGTAGCCCGTAGCTGTCCCACAGGCCGAACTTGTGCCCGAGAAAGGCGATCTGTCCGGCCTTGTACTTCGCGCCGCCCGCCTTGAACGGCACCCAGCCGAGCGAATACTTCGCTGACTTCGCGTTCGACACGCGCCAATTGAGCCGGGCTTTCTTGAACTACTTGCGCCGGGTGGCGTATTCCTCGCACACCAGTTGCACCGTGGCGCTACCGATCCGCACGCCCTCGCACTTCGAGTACCCCGCCGTGAGCTTCTGCAGGTCGAACCCGCTCAGCCACTCGCGCCGCTCCCGGACCGCCCGCCAGCGTGCTTGTCCTTGATCCGCAGTTTCAGGGTCTTCACGGCTTCCATCATGGCACTGTGATTTCATACAGTAACTATGGCAAGCCGTTCCGGCTTGATCGCTCTACCCCGGGCTGAACCCCGGGGCTTGTCGCTTCGTCCCGGTCACGTGAGGTTCACTTGACGACGGCCGCGGCCGGTGCAGCGCCGAAGTACTGGGCGTAGATCTTGTCGTAGGTGCCGTCGGCCTTGATGTCCGCCAGGCCCTTGTTGATCTTCTCCAGCAGCTCGGCGTTGCCCTTCTTGACGGCGATGCCGTACTGCTCGGGCGCGAACGAGGCGTTGTCGCTGACGGTCTTGAACTTGGCGCCCGCGTTGTTCGCCACGTAGTGGATCACCACGCCGTTGTCGGCCACGACCGCGTCCACGCCGCTCGACTCCAGCTCCTTCAGGGCCAGCGGAGTCGATTCGAACCGCTTGATCGCCGTGCTGGTCTTGCCCAGCAGCTTGGTGACAACCTCGTCGCCGGTGGTGCCGGTCTGCACGCCGACCTTGAGCTTCTTCAGGTCGTCGAACTTGGCAACCTTGGAGTCGGCCTTGACGGCGATGAGCTGCTGCGCGTCGAAGTAGGGCGCCGAGAAGTCCATTGTCTGCTTGCGCTCGTCGGTGATGGTGATGGACGAGATCAGCGCGTCGCGGTCGCCCTGTTGCAAGTTGTTGAAGATGCCTTCCCATGGCGTGTTGACGTACTTGACCTGAATGCCCGCCTTGGCGGCGATGGCGTTCAGGATGTCCATCGACAGGCCGACGATTTCGCCCTTTTCGTTCTGCGATTCGAAGGGGGCGTAGGCGGCGTCGGTGCCGACGACGTAGACCTTGGCGGGCGGTGGGGCCGCGGCGGCCGAGGCAGCGGGGGCGGCCGGTGCGGCGGCTTCTTGCTTGCCGCAGGCGGCCAGCACGAGGCCGGCAACCAGCAGGCTGGAGGCTTTCAGGAAACGGCGGGTGGTCCAGGTGGTCGTCATGGGTGTCTGCAAGGGGTAAAAAGGAAGAAACAGCGCAATGTCAATGGCAGGATTGCCAAAAAAACAGCCTGTCAGTTTACGGCGGCGCAAACGCTACAGTCTGGTGATCAACCCACCCCCCACCCAACCCTGTCGCCGAGGTGACGATGCTGCTCGATCCCCAAGCCCGTGCCCTGATGGATCTTGTCGCTGCACGCGGCATTCCACCCACGCACTTGATGACGCCCGAAGACGCGCGCCGCTTCTTTCGCGAGCGCCGGTTTTTCACGCAGCCTGATGCGCCCGAGGTATCGCTGGTGCAGGAACTGGTGGGGAGCGGGCCGCACGGGGACATCCCGCTGCGGCTGATCCGCCCGGCTGGCGTGGCGTTGGAGACGGTGCTGCCAGTGCTGGTGTATTACCACGGCGGTGGCTGGACCATCGGTGACCGCGACACGCACGACACCCTGTGCCGTCAACTGGCCAATGGGGCGGGCTGTGCGGTGGTGTCGGTGGACTACCGCATGGGGCCGGAGCACCGCTTCCCCGCCGCGGTGGACGACACGCTGGCCGCCACGCGCTGGGTCCACGACCACGCGGCCGAGCTGGCGCTGGATGCGGCGCGGCTGGCCATCGGCGGCGACAGCGCGGGCGGCAATCTGGCGGCGGTGGTGGCGATCGCCGCGCGCGATGCGGGGGATCTGCCGATCTGCTTTCAACTGCTGGTCTATCCGGCCACCGACATGCGCGCCGTGGCACCGTCGCACACAACGTGCGCGCAGGGCTACATGCTCACCGCCGATTCGATTGCCTACTACCGCGGTCACTACATCCCGGATCCCGGTCAGTGGAGCGACTGGCGCGCCTCGCCGCTGCTGCGCGAGGACTTGCCGGGCTTGCCGGCGGCGCTGGTGCTCACCGCCGGCTTCGACCCGCTGCGCGACGAGGGCCGCCAGTACGCCGACCGCCTGAGCGCAGCGGGCAACCGCGCCCAGTACGTCTGTTTCGAGCGCCAGATCCACGGCTTCATCACCATGGGCCGGGTGCTCGACGAGGCGAACACGGCGGTGGATCTCTGCGCGGCCGCCCTGCGCCGTGCCTTGCAGGGCTGAGCCGCGCGGGTGACGTCGGACAGCTTGGCCTTACTTGGTCAGCTTGCCGGCGATCTGCTCCGATGCCCAGCCGAACAGCGCGCCCAGCACGATCGACAGGATGGTCGGCACGATGGCGTCGGTGGCGGACATGCCTTTCAGCAGGATCAGTCCGGCGACCGACGCGAAGCCGTAAACGCTGGCCGGAATCGCCGACAGCAGCGTCAGGTGCGCGGCCAGCACGATCACCGCCGCGCCGATGCCCACGGCCACAGGGGCTGCCAGTGCGCCCAGCCCGCCCAACTGCCCGATCAGCAGCACCGAGGCCATGCCGACCACGGCGCCAAAGCTCATGCAGATGGTGGTGGTCTTCAGTCCGGCCGACTTGCCGCCGTTGTTGAAGAAGCAGGCCCAGGCGATGAACGCCTGCCAGATCTGCAGGTTCATGGCGGCCAGCGGCCCCAGGAACAGCCAGGTGGCGACAACGGCCAGCAGGCCGATCGAGATGGTCAGTGCGATCAACAGACTCATTGCATGTCTCCTCAGTCTCATGTGGGTGTTGCATGAGAAGCCCCCGGCTCCCCTGCACTGGAATGCAAGGCAAAGCCCGTACCCACTCGTGTCCCGGCGGGTGTCACTGGTATGGAAATGCAGAAGAAACTGGCTGCAACGTGTCAGGCCGCAAGCGAATACCGGTCAAGAGCCGGTCGATAAAATCAGTCAGATTTAAGTAAGGGAAAGCCCCTTGCTGCGCAGCGGTACTCGGTCGCTGGTAGCAAGGGGCAACCCCAATCGGACGGCACAGACTGTCTTTTTCAGGCTCCGTAGATGGAGTGGATTGTGACAAATATCACTGTTTACTGAATCTTCTACTGGACCGTCGGTGAGCCGGGCACATGCGCTGCGGCCGACAGGAACAGCTCCGCCGCATCGACCGGATCGAAGTGCTGGCGCTGGCCGCAGAACTCGCACGTCACCTCCACCCGACCCTGCTCGGCCAGCACGCTCTCCACCTCGTCCCGGCCCAGGCTCACCAGCATCCGCCCGACCCGCTCGCGCGAGCATGAACAACCGAAGCGCGGCGTCTGTGGCTCGAACAGGCGCAGCTCCTCCTCCCAGAACAGGCGGTGCAGGATGCTGTGGGTGTCCAGCGTCAGCAGCTCTTCCTGGGTCAGCGTGGCGGCGAAGTGGGCGATGCGGTTGAAGGACTCGTTCAGGCCGATCTCGTCCTCGTTGCTGCGGCCGCCCAGGTTGCCCTCGCCCTCGATGGGCAGGCGCTGGATCAGCAGGCCCGCGGCCACCTGGTCGTTGGCGGCCAGCACCAGCCGGGTGTCGAGCTGCTCGGACTGCAGCATGTAGTGCTCCAGCACCTCGGAGAGGTCTTGCAAAGGCTCGTGGTGGTCGCCGTGCAGCGGCACCACGCCCTGGTAGGGCTGCTGGCCGGGCTGGCGGTCCTTGGGGTCCAGCGTGATGGCGCAGCGCCCGCGGCCGTGGACGTTCAGCAGGGCTTCGAGGCGGGCGTTGTCCGGGATGTCGCCGATGATCTGTGCGGTGGCGCGCAGCGAGAGGTCCGGCTGTGCCTCGGCCACGGCCAGCGCCACCGGCCCGTCGCCCTGCATCTGCAGGATCAGCGCGCCGTTGAACTTGATGCCCCGTCATCTCGCCCAGCAACTGCCGCACCGGTGCCGGATACCCGCCCGACTCGGCGCGCCGGGCGAGGATGTCGGTCCACGCGCCCGTCAGCCGCACCAGCGCGCCGCGCACCGGCAGGCCCTCGAAGATGAACTTGTGGAGTTCGCCGCCTTGCGGAGTGCCTTGGCTCATCGTGCAATCTCCTTGAGTTCACGCTGGTAGCGGTGGGCGTTGTCCACGTAGTGGGTGGCGCCGTAGGCGATGCGCTCGGCCTGCTCGGGCGTGAGCGTCCTGACCACCTTGGCGGGGCTGCCCAGGACCATCGAGTAGTCCGGGAACTCCTTGCCTTCGGTGACGAGCGAGCCGGCGCCGACGATGCTGTGGCGGCCGATCTTCGCGCCGTTGAGCACGATGGCGCCGATGCCGATCAGCGAATGGTCGCCGATGGTGCAGCCGTGCAGCATGCACTGGTGGCCGATGGTGACGTGTTCGCCAATGAGCAGCGGGATGCCTTCGTCGGTGTGCAGCACGGTGTTGTCCTGCACGTTGCTGCCGCGGCCGATGCGGATGTCGTCGGTGTCGCCGCGCACGACGACACCGAACCAGACGCTGCTGTCCTCGGCCATGTGGACGCGGCCGATGACCTGCGCGTTGCCGGCGATGTACGCCGTGGGGTGGAGTTGCGGCGCGTGTTCGCCGAGCTGATAGATGGCCATGGCCACTCCTTGCTGAAACCTGGGGCTTGGTCCCTGAAACCGGGGAAAATTCCGGGGATGGACTTACGACAACTGGCTCTTGAAGCCCTGTGCATCGCCGATCCGGTGCGCAAAGCATACGCGGTGCAGGCGCTGTGGGCGCGGACCCAGGCACAGACCGTGCCGCTCGACCCCGACGCCGTGCTGGCCGAGCCGCCCGGTGTGCCGGGGCGGCCCGAGCGGCCGGTGCTGGTGCGGGCGGACGCGGTGCCGCCCCGCTCGCCGTTCACGCTGGTGGGCCGCGCGGCGTTGCTGCACGCGATCGCGCACATCGAGAAGAACGCGATCGACCTGGCCCTCGACGCCGTCTGGCGCTTCTCCGGGCTGCCGACGGCGTACTACCTCGACTGGCTGCGCGTGGCCGCCGAAGAGTCCACCCACCACCTGCTCGTCGCCGACCACCTCGCCACCCTCGGCTACACCTACGGCGACTTCGAGGCCCACGATGGGCTGTGGACGATGACGTGGAAGACCCGCGGCGACTTCGTGGCGCGCATGGCCCTGGTGCCGCGCACCCTGGAAGCCCGCGGACTCGACGCCACGCCGCTCATCCAG
>JBEEMX010000162.1:0-7127 GCA_041192465.1 Pseudomonadota bacterium
GGCGCCCGCGACGGCAAGACCGTGGCCGCGCTGATGAGCGAGGGCAAGACCATCCTGCGCCGCGCCGACGTGATGGACGGCATTGCCGAGATGATTCCCGAGATCCAGGTCGAGGCCACGTTTCCTGACGGCACCAAGTTGGTGACTGTGCATCAACCCATTGCATGAAACGCACCATGACAAAGCATCTGCACCGAATTGCCCTGTCCACCGCGCTGCTGGGCCTGATGACCACGGTGGCACACGCCCATGAAGGCCACGGTCTGCCCGGCGCCTCGCACTGGCACTCGACCGACGTGATCGGCTACGTGCTGGCGGCGTGCATCGCGGGCGCGCTGTGGTTCACGCGCAAGAAGTGACGGCGAGGTGACCCGATGATCCCCGGAGAACTTTTCACC
The DNA here is from genome assembly GCA_041192465.1 of Pseudomonadota bacterium. Lineage (GTDB taxonomy): Bacteria > Pseudomonadota > Gammaproteobacteria > Burkholderiales > Burkholderiaceae_C > Sphaerotilus. Next base: position 399 of record JBEEMX010000162.1, read on the forward strand.
GACGAGGGCGAACACGTCCTCAACCCCGGCCGGCGCACGCTGACCCTCGTGGTCGAGAACGCCAGCGACCGCCCGGTCCAGGTCGGCTCGCACTACCACTTCGCCGAGACCAACGCCGGCCTGCGCTTCGACCGCGCCGCCGCGCACGGCATGCGGCTGAACATCGCCAGCGGGCTGGCGGTGCGTTTCGAGCCGGGCCAGCAGCGCACGGTCGAGCTGGTCGATTTCGCCGGGGACCGGCAGGTATGGGGCTTCCGCGGCCTCGTGCAGGGAGCACTCTGAGATGGCGACTTCATCCGCTACGTTTCCGCGACGGGCTTATGCCGAGATGTTCGGTCCCACCGTCGGCGACCGGCTGCGGCTGGCCGATACCGACCTGATCCTCGAAGTCGAACAAGACCTGACCTTGCGGGCCGGCGGCTACGGCGAGGAAGTGAAGTTCGGCGGCGGCAAGACCATCCGCGACGGCATGGGCCAGAGCCAGCGCCCGAACGGCCCAGGTCCGGGTGACGCCGTGGACTGCGTCATCACCAACGCGCTGATCCTCGACCACTGGGGCATCGTGAAAGCCGACATCGGCCTGCGCGGCCACCGCATCTGCGCCATCGGCAAGGCGGGCAACCCGGACGTGCAGCCCGGCGTGGACATCGTGATCGGCCCCGGCACCGAGGTGATCGCCGCCGAAGGCATGATCGTCACGGCCGGCGCCATCGACAGCCACATCCACTTCATCTGCCCGCAGCAGATCGAGGAGGCGCTGACCTCGGGCGTCACCACGATGCTCGGCGGCGGCACGGGTCCGGCGACGGGCACGTTCGCGACGACCTGCACGCCCGGTCCCGAGAACATCGCCCGGATGCTGCAGGCGGCCGACGCCTTCGCGATGAACACCGGCTTCCTCGGCAAGGGCAACGCGAGCCGGCCGGAAGCCTTGCGCCAGCAGGTCGAGGCCGGCGCCATCGGCCTGAAGCTGCACGAGGACTGGGGCACGACACCGGCCGCGATCGACTGCTGCCTGAGCGTGGCCGAGGAAACCGACGTGCAGGTGGCGATCCACACCGACACGCTCAACGAATCCGGTTTCGTCGAGGACACGGTGGCCGCGTTCAAGGGCCGCACGATCCACAGCTTCCACACCGAAGGCGCGGGCGGCGGCCATGCACCGGACATCATGAAAGTGGTCGGCGAGCCGAACGTGCTGCCCTCGTCCACCAACCCGACGCGGCCGTACACGATCAACACGCTCGACGAACACCTCGACATGCTCATGGTGTGTCACCACCTCGACGCGTCGCTCGCCGAGGACCTGGCCTTCGCCGAATCGCGCATCCGCCGCGAGACCATCGCCGCCGAGGACATCCTGCACGACCTCGGTGCGATCAGCATGTTCTCGTCGGACTCGCAGGCGATGGGCCGCGTGGGCGAGGTGCTGATCCGCTGCTGGCAGACGGCGCACAAGATGAAGACGCAGCGCGGCAAGCTGCCCGGCGACACCGCTAGGCACGACAACGCCCGCATCAAGCGTTACCTCGCCAAGCTCACCATCAACCCCGCGATCACCCACGGCATCAGCCACGAGGTCGGTTCGGTCGAGGTCGGCAAGTGGGCGGATCTGGTGTTCTGGCGGCCGGCGTTCTTCGGGGTGAAGCCGAGCCTCGTGCTCAAGGGCGGCTTCATCGCGATGGCCGCGATGGGCGACCCGAGCGCGTCGATCCCGACGCCGCAGCCGGTGCATTACCGCCCGATGTTCGGCTCGTATGGCGGGGCGCTGACGCGCACGTCACTGAGCTTCGTCAGCCAGTCGGCGCTCGCGGGCGGGGTGGGCGCGGCGTATGGGCTGCGCAAGACGCTGGCGGCGGTGAAGGGTTGCCGCACCGTGAAGAAAGCCGACATGGTGCATAACCACTACCTGCCGGTGATGGAGATCGACGCGCAGACCTACACCGTGCGGGCGGATGGGCAGTTGCTGACGTGCGAGCCGGCGACGAGTCTGCCGATGGGGCAGCGGTACTTCCTGTTCTGACCTTGGCTCGGCTGCCTCCGGTTCGTCGCCATAAGCTCATATGAGCTATCATGATTGCTCATATGATGATTTGCACCCATGCCCGCCGACACCCGCCTTGACACCCTGCCCACCGCCTGGAACTTCGCCAGCACCTTCGACCTCGACCCGATCGAGCGTGTGCGGCTCATCAAGCAGGGCGCCCCGGCCACCGTCCCCGGCGTGATGGCCCGGCGCATGGGGGTGAGCAAGGAACGGCTGTACGCCACGCTCGGCCTGCCCCGCGCCACGGTCGAGCGCAAGGCCAGTCATGCGCAGGTGCTGTCACCGGATGAAAGCGCCCGCGTGCTCGGCATCAGCCGGCTGATCGGGCAGGTGCAGCGCATGGTCGAGGCGTCGGGGCGGGCCGAGGAATTCGACGCGGCCGGCTGGGTGGCGCGTTGGCTGGAGCGGCCCCTGCCGGCGCTCGACGGGCTGGCACCGGCCACGCTCATGGACACCAGCGAGGGCCAGCAACTCGTCGCCAACCTGCTCAGCCGCGCCCAGACCGGCGCCTATGCATGAGCACGGGCGATGCCGCGCCGGGGCGGCTGTGGCGCATCGCAGCCGACACGCCGGATTGGGAGGCAGACGACCTCAGCGGCAAGGGCGCCGAGATCAGTGGCGGTCGCTGGAACCGCCAGGGCCGGCCCGTCGTCTACTGCGCCAGCACGATCGCGCTGGCCGCGCTGGAAACCACCGTCCACCTGAACACCGATGACCTGCCGCTGAACCGCTTCGTCGTCTGCATCGAGGTGCCGCCGGACCTGTGGGCGGCGCGGGTCGTGCGGGAGGCGGTGGGGTTGCCGGTCGGGTGGACGGCACGGCCTGAAGGCAAGGTGTCGCTCGACATCGGCGATGCGTGGCTGGCGAGCGGGGCGTCGGTGCTGCTGGCCGTGCCATCGGTGATCGTGCCGGAGGAATACAACCTGCTCATCAATCCGCGCCATCCGGATGTCGCCCGGTTGCGCGCCGTCAAGCTGCGGGCGTGGTTCTTCGATCCGCGAGGACGCGCTTGATTTCCGGGAAGCGCAGGGCGTTCATGCCGCCAGCACCTTCAGCAGCCACGCATTCAGATCCTCGATTTCCTCCTGACACACCGAGTGCTGCATCGGGTAGTCGTGCCACTCGACGCTGTGGCCCAGCGCCAGCAGCGCGTCCCGCGACGCCGTGCCACGTGCCAGCGGCACGACCGGATCGAAGCGGCCATGCGCCATGAACACCGGCACGCTCTGGCTGGTGGCGCTGCGCTCGCTGGCCGTGGTCGCCGCCAGCGGCAGGTAGCCCGACAGACACGCCAGCCCCGCCAGCCGCTGCGGCGCCCGCAGACCGGCCAGCAGCGTCATCGCGCAGCCTTGCGAGAAGCCCATCAGCACAGTGCGCTCGGGTGGGATGCCACGCTCGGCCTCGCGGTCGAGCAGCACCTGCACCTCGGTGACCGAGGCGCGCAGGCCGGTTTCATCCTCGCGGCGCACGAGGTCCGCGCCGAAGATGTCGTACCACGCCCGCATCTGCATGCCGCCGTTGACCGTGACCGGCCGGATCGGCGCGTGCGGGAACACGAAGCGCACCGGGCCGATCGCCGACAGGTCGAGTTCCTGGGCGATCGGGACGAAGTCATTGCCGTCGGCGCCGAGGCCGTGCAGGACGATGACGCTGGCGACAGGGTGGTCGCCGGACTGGAGTTCAAGGGTGTCGAGTGCCATGGCGGGCAGCATAACGCCGGCCGTTGCGGCGCGGCCTATGCCGCAGCGAGCTGTTGCAGACTCGCCAGCAAGTCGGCGAAACGCTCGCCCTGCACGACGACGTGGCGCCGCGTCGCCTCCATGGCCAGCGCCGCGTCACCCTGCCGCAATGCAGCAAGGATCTCGGCGTGCTCCGTCAGCGAGTGCTGCATGCGGTTGCGCACCCGCAGTTGCAGGCGCCGGTAGGGCCGCAGCTTGCGCTGGAGTGCCAGCGTCTGTTCGATCAGGAACTCGTTGTGCGACGCGGTGTAGAGGGCGCGGTGGAACTCCTCGTTGGCGTAGAAGTACGCATCCGGATCCCGCTGCGCTGACGCATCCCCGCAGCGGGACAGGGCGGCGTCCATGGCGCTCAGATCGTTTTCGTGCAGACGCCGGGCGGCCAGCCGCGCACACATCGCCTCCAGCTCGGCCATGACCTCGAACATCTCGACCAGCCGCTGCGGCGTGGCCTGCGCCACCACCGCGCCACGCCGCGGCCGCAACTCCACCAGCCCCTCCGCCGCGAGCTGGATCAGCGCCTCCCGCACCGGCGTGCGCGAGACACCATAGCGTTCGACCAGCATCGCCTCGTCCAGTGCGCTGCCCGGCGCCAGTTCACCCGTGGCGATCAGCTCTTCGATGGTTTCACACAGGCGCTCGGAGATCTTCATGCCGGAATTGTCTCAGGCTTTTGGCGTACGCCATGCCAAGGGTATCCCTCAGGATTGATTTTGGATTTATTTCAATGTCCAATGTATACATTGATCGTGAACAAGCCTGTTCCGGAGACGCCCATGACCCAGAAGCCATTGAACCTGTCCCGTCGCCATGCCCTGGGCCTGACCAGCCTCGGCCTGCTCGGCACGCTGGCCATCGGCCTGCCCGCCGCGGCGCAGACCACCTGGCCAACCAAGCCGATGACGCTGGTTGTGCCCTTCCCCGCAGGTGGCGGCACCGACGCCTTCGCCCGCCCGCTGTCGGCGGTCCTGTCGAAGCAGCTCGGCCAGCAGCTCATCATCGACAACAAGGGCGGTGCGGGCGGCAACCTGGGCGCCACCGTCGCGTCCAAGGCCGCACCGGACGGCTACACCTGGTTCATGGGCGCCGTCCACCACGCCATCGCGCCGTCGATTTACCCGAAACTCGACTACAGCCTGACCAACGACTTCATCCCGATCGCGCTGATCTCGAACGTGCCGCAGGTGATCGTCGTCAACCCGCAGAAGGTGGCCGCCAAGGACTTGAAAGAGCTGCTGGCCTACATCCGCTCCAAGCCCGGTCAGCTCACCTATGGTTCGGCCGGCAATGGCTCCTCGCACCACCTGGCGGGCGAGCTGTTCAAGATGCAGACCAAGACCTTCATCACCCACATTCCGTACCGCGGCGCTGGTCCCGCGCTGCAGGATCTGATGGGTGGTCAGATCGACATGATGTTCGACGGCCTGGGGTCATCGGCCACCCACATCAAGAGCGGGCGGCTGCGTGCCATCGCGGTGGCGGGTGACAAGCGGGCACCGGGTTTCCCGGACATCCCGACCGCCGCGGAATCCGGCGTGCCGACCTACAAGGTGGCGACGTGGTACGGCCTCTGGGCGCCCAAGGGCACGCCGAAGGAGGTCGTGGACAAGATGGCCTCCGAGCTGAAAACCGCGCTGGGCAGCCCCGAGCTGAAGACCGCCTGGAACAGCATCGGCTCGGAGACGCCGACGATGGCCGGCAAGGAGTTCGGTGACTTCGTGGCGGCCGAGACCAAACGCTGGGCCGATGTCGTCAAGGCCGGCAACATCAAGCTGGAATGAGCCCAGCGATGGACCGCACCTGGAACCACCGCGCGCTGAACCGGCAGGCCCGGCTCGCCCGTGCCGCCGACGCCCTGGGCACCCGCCTGCACGGCAAGCGGGTGGAGACCGGCGCGGTGGTCGATCTGCTGCACGCGGTGCTCGAACCCGGCGACCGCGTCTGCCTCGAAGGCAACAACCAGAAGCAGGCCGACTTCCTCGCCAAGGCACTGGTGCAGGTCGATCCTGCTCGGGTGCATGACCTGCACATGGTGCAGTCGGTGCTCGCGCTGCCGGAGCACCTGGACGTGTTCGACCTCGGCATCGCGTCGCAGCTCGACTTCTCGTTCTCCGGGCCGCAGGGCGGGCGCCTCGCGCAGATGGTGTCGGCCGGACAGATCCGCATCGGCGCGATCCACACCTACCTGGAGCTGTTCGCCCGCTACTTCGTCGATCTGACGCCACGGGTGGCGCTGATCGCCGCCCACAGCAGCGACGCCGACGGCAACCTCTACACCGGCCCGAACACCGAGGACACCCCCGCCATCGTCGAGGCCACCGCCTTCCACGGCGGCCTCGTCATCGCCCAGGTCAACGAGATCGTCGATCGCGTCCCCCGCGTGGACGTGCCGGCCGGCTGGGTGGATTTCGTCGTCCAAGCGCCCACCCCCAACGTCATCGAGCCGCTGTTCACCCGCGACCCGGCGCAGATCAGCGAGATCCAGGTGCTGATGGCGATGATGGCCATCAAGGGGATCTACGCCGAGTACGGCGTGCAGCGGCTGAACCACGGCATCGGCTTCGACACGGCGGCGATCGAGCTGCTGCTGCCGACCTACGGCGAGTCACTCGGGCTGAAGGGCAAGATCTGCCAGCACTGGGCGCTGAACCCGCACCCGGCGCTGATCCCGGCGATCGAGGCGGGCTGGGTGCAGTCGATCCACTCCTTCGGCTCGGAGCTGGGCATGGAGGACTACATCCGCGCCCGCTCCGACGTGTTCTTCACCGGCCCGGACGGCTCGCTGCGCAGCAACCGCGCGTTTTCGCAAGCCGCCGGCCACTACGCCTGCGACCTGTTCATCGGCTCGACGCTGCAGATGGACCTCGCCGGCAACAGCTCCACCGCCACGCTCGGCCGCATCACCGGCTTCGGCGGCGCCCCGAACATGGGTGCGGACGCCCGCGG
>JBEEMX010000163.1:0-7471 GCA_041192465.1 Pseudomonadota bacterium
AACAATAGATAAAATAAAAATGACAACGGGCGAATTCGCCGCGACCGAACTGGGGCTGGCGGACCTGCAATCCTGGGATTCCGCCTACGCCAGCGAGAAGCTCAAGGAAGCCCGCTACGCCTTCAGTGACCAGGAGGTGAAGCAGTACTTCACCGAGCCGAAGGTGCTCGACGGCCTGTTCCGCATCATCGAGACGCTGTTCGAGGTGGCGATCCGCCCGGACACCGCGCCGGTCTGGCACCCCTCGGTGCGCTTCTACCGCATCGAGCGTGCGGGGCAGCTCATCGGCCAGTTCTACCTCGATCCCTACGCCCGTTCCGGCAAGCGCCCCGGTGCATGGATGGACGACGTGAAGGGCCGCTGGCTGCGCCCGGACACCGGCCTGCTGCAGACACCGGTCGCGCACCTGGTGTGCAACTTCTCGACGCCGGTCGGCGACAAACCGGCGCTGCTGACGCACGACGAGGTGCAGACGCTGTTCCACGAGTTCGGCCACGGCCTGCACCACATGCTGACGCAGGTCAGCGAGCTGGGCGTGTCGGGCATCTCGGGCGTCGAGTGGGACGCGGTGGAGCTGCCGAGCCAGTTCATGGAGAACTTCTGCTGGGAGTGGGAGGTGCTCAAGCACATGACCGCCCATGTGGAGACCGGCGAGCCGCTGCCGCGGGCGCTGTTCGACAAGATGACGGCGGCCAAGAACTTCCAGAGCGGGATGATGACGCTGCGGCAGGTGGAGTTCTCGCTGCTCGACATGCGGCTGCACGCCGAGCCGGGCAGCGACGGGCGTGTGCAGCAGGTGGTGGACGAAGTGCGCGACGAGGTGGCGGTGCTGAAACCCCCTGCGTTCAACCGCTTCCAGCACACCTTCTCGCACATCTTCGCGGGCGGCTACTCGGCGGGTTACTACAGCTACAAGTGGGCGGAGCTGCTGAGCGCGGACGCCTGGAGTGCGTTCGAGGAGGAAGGCGTGCTGAACCCGGAGACGGGCCGCCGCTACCGGCGCGAGATCCTCGAAGCAGGCGGCGCGCGGGACGCCATCGACAACTTCAAGGCGTTCCGCGGGCGTGAGCCGAACATCGACGCCTTGCTCCGACACCAGGGAATGGCAGGATGAACGTTCAACACCTCACCCAGCACACCGGGCGCCTCGCCGCACTGATCGCCGCGGCGGCACTCACGGGGCTGGCCGGCTGCGCCTCGCCCCCGAATCCGCCGCTGCCGACGGTGCCCTCCGTTGATCTGGCGCGTTATGCCGGCGCCTGGTACGAAGTCGCCGCGCTGCCCAACCGCTTCCAGAAGCAGTGCGTGGCCGACACCCAGGCCCGCTACCGCCAGACGGGCGCCGACATCGAAGTCGTCAACCGCTGCCGCACCGCGGACGGCAAGGTGGACGGCATCACCGGCATCGCCAAGGTCGTCCCCGACAGCGGCAACGCCAAGCTGCGGGTGAGTTTCTTCCGCCCGTTCTACGGCGACTACTGGGTGCTGGCGCTCGGGCCGGACTACCGCTGGGTGCTGGTGGGCGAGCCGACGCGCCGGTTCGGCTGGGTGCTCTCGCGCACACCGGCCATCGCGCCGGCCGATCTGGAAACGGCGCTCGCCCGCGCCGAGGCACTGGGCTACGCACGCACGACATTCAAGGCCACACCCCAGAGTCAACCGCTAGACTGAACTGTTCTCGACTGCACCGCATCGCCATGCCTGCCCTGACCCACCTGATCTACAGCAGCGCCGCCACCCGGGCCTTCTCCAATGAAGATCTGGTCACGCTGCTCACGCACGCACGCATCAAGAACGCCATGCAGGGGGTGACGGGCATGTTGCTCCATGTGGACGGCAGCTTCCTGCAGGTGCTCGAAGGCGAGCCGGAGTCGGTCGGGGCCGTGTTCCAGACAATCTGCGCCGACCCGCGCCACACCCAGATCGTCACGATCATCCGTGAACCCATCCAGCGCCGCGCCTTCAGCGACTGGAGCATGGGCCATCCCCAGGTGACACCGGAAGAGCTGGCCGAGATCGACGGTGCCAACGACTTCTTCACCGGAGGCGCCTGTCTGACACGCCTGAACCAGGGCCGTGCCAAGAAGCTGCTCTGGGCTTTCAAGGAGGGTCGCTGGCGCAGCCGCCTGACAGGGGTCCAGACCTCGGCACGTCGGGAGCCGGCGTTGCCCGAGCGCCCGCCCATCTCCTTCGCCTTCTCGCCGATCTTCGACGCCAGCCAGGAGACCGTCGTCTCGCACGAGGCCCACCTGTGTACCCAGGACGGCGACCCGCCCGACGCCGTCCTGGCCCAGTGCGCCACGCAGCAGGACCGTGCCCGGCTCGACATGGAAGCCCGCGTGCTGGCCATCGGTCTGGCCGCACGCCTGGGCCTGGTGACCGGCCTGACGCTCAGCCTGACGGCCCACCACCCCCACCAGGTGGCGCAGGCGCTGCGCTCGGTGCTGAACACGGCCACGCCATGCGGCATCGCGCCCGAACGGATCACGATTGCGGTCGATCAGGACGGAATGACCGGCGATGCGGCGGTCCTGGCGTCCATCATCCAGCAGTACCGTGGCGCCGGACTGAAGATCAGCCTCGACCATTTCGGCGCCGGCCGCTCGGGGCTGAACCAGGTCGAGACCTTGCAGCCCGACAGCATCGCGCTCAACGAGCACCTGGTGCGTGGCATCGAATCCAACGGCCCGCGCCAGGCCATCGTGCGCGGTACCCTCCAGACATGCAACGATCTGGGCATCGATGTCATCGCCAAGCATGTGGTCACGCCGGCCGAATACGACTGGTTCCGGGCGGAGGGCATCACCTTCTTCCAGGGACCGCTGATCGGCCCAGCCCTGTTCGAAATGCTCCACCACAGCCTGCAACGGCCAGCCGGGACCAGCGCGTGACCCGCCAGCCACCGTTCACCTTCGCGTTCCAGCCGATTGTCAGGGTGACAAGCGGCGAGATCGTCTCGTTCGAGGCGCTGGTGCGCGGCCTGAACGGGGAGTCGGCTGACCAGGTGCTTGGCCGCGTCGAACCGCTCGACCGGTACAAGCTGGACCTGCAATTGCGCATCGAGGCCATTCGGCTGGCCTCCATGCTGGGCGGGCCGTGTCACCTGAACCTGAACCTGATGCCCCGCAGCCTGGAACTCTCCCCCGAAGCCATCTCCTCGACACTGGCCATGGCCGAGGACTGCGGCATACCGCCCGACCACATCACGCTGGAGATCACCGAGAACGAGATCATCGACGACCTGCGCCAGTTCTCCGAGCAGATCAACGCCTACCGGGTTTCGGGTGTGCGCCTGGCCATCGACGACTTCGGCGCTGGCTACGCGGGGCTGAACCTGCTGGCGGAGTTCCAGCCCGACGCGATCAAGCTGGACATGACGCTGGTGCGCGGCATCGAGAGCCGCGGCCCGCGCCAAGCCATCGTGCGCGGCATCCACCGCACCTGCCTCGATCTCGGCATCGATGTCATCGCGGAGGGTGTGGAAACCGAGGCTGAGTACTGGTGGTTCCGCCACGAGGGGATCGAGCTGTTCCAGGGCTACCTGTTCGCCCGGCCGGGCCTGCGGCAGATGCCGATGGCGTTTTATCCCACGCAGAGCTGAGCGGCGCGGCGCGCTTCAGCGCCGATGGTCAGCGCGCGCCACCTGCGCGCACACCGCCAGCGTCTCCACCGCCACGTCGTCCCAGGTCCGGCTCATCGCAGCCGCGATCGCCGGCCGGTCCCAAGGCTGGTCCAGCGCCTGCCGCAGTGCCTGGGCCAGCGCCTCGGCGTTCTTCGGCGGGATCAGGATGCCGTTCTCGGCGTGCAGGATCTCGCGTGTCCCGCCGACATCGGTCGCCACCACCGGTCGTCCGCACGCCACGCCCTCCACCACCACGTTCGGATAGCCCTCGCTCCAGCTCGGCAGCGTCAGCACGTCGGCGGCGTTGATCCACTCGGCGACCTGCTCGGGTGCCTGACCGCCGGGCAGGTGAACCCGTTCGGTCAGCCCGGTCGAGGCCACCAGCGCCATCAGCTCGTCCTTCATCACGCCGTCGCCGACGAGGGCCAGCGTCACCTTCGGGTCGTCCTTGGCGAGTTGCTGGAAGGCGGTGATCAGCTCGCGCATGCCCTTCGCTTCGACGAAACGGCCGACGTAGACGATCATCTTCTCGTCCGGTTTGACGCCCCATTTCGCCCGCAGCGCCGGCTGGTCCAGCGGCTTGAAGACGGCGGTGTTGAAGCCGTTGATGATGGTGTGGACCCTGTCGGCCGGTGCGCCGAACTCGCGGATCGCGTACTGGCGCATCGCTTCGCTCACGGTCAGCAGCGCGTCGATGCCGCCGATGGTGCGGCGGGTCATCTTGTCGTTGATGCCGGAGCGCACATGGATGTCCGACCCCAATGCCCCGACGATGCACGGCACGCCCAGCGCCCGCGCCGTGCGCATCGCGGCAAATCCATCCGGGTAGACCCAGTACGCCAGCACCAGATCCGGCTGGAAGCGGCGCACCCGCGGCGTCAGGGCCAAGCTGGCGATGTGGCCGTTGTAGCCGCGGCTCACCACCGGCACGCCGGGGAAAGTGAACGCCTCGACATCGCAGCCATCGAGCGTGTAGTCCGGCCCGACCGACCCGTAGAGGAAGCTGCGTGGCTTGAACCCAGGGATGCGCGGGTACTGCATCGTCTGGAAAAACGTCCTCACCGTGGCGAGCTTGCCGAGCGAGCGCGCGGTTTCGTGGATGTAGCGGCCCCGCGTCTGGTCGTGCGGAACGGGCAGCATGGGGGTGACGAGGGCTATGCGCAGCATCTTGGGCTCAGGCGGCAGAGAAGTCGGGTAGGCCGGGATTGTCGCGGCAAACCACGGCACCGATCTTGGCCACCGTTCAGGCGCGCAAGGCGGGGCCAGCGATGAGGGTGCGCAGCCGCTCCGGGGTCCAGTGGCGCTGTGCGAACGCACGCACCTGCGCCGCGCTGACCACCTCCAGTTGCGCGGGCCAGCGGGCCAGACGCACCGGATCAGCCCCCAGCGCCCAGTCCTCGCCGATGCGGGCCACCAGCCCGCTGGTGGTGTCGAGTTGCCGGGCTAGTCCGCCGAGCAGCGCAGCCCGGCGCGCGGCCAGTTCGGCACCGCCGACAGGCTGCTGCGCCAGCGCCAGCAGTTGCGCCTGCATCAGCGTGGCGACCTCGGCGGCATGGGCGTGGTCAGTCTGTGCCGAGGCGATGAACAGCCCCGTCAGGCGCTGCTGCTCGATGCGCCCGGTCACGCCGTAGGACAGCCCGCGCCGGATGCGCACCTCCTGGTTCAGCCGGGCCGAGTAGCCCGCGCCGACCACCGCGGCGGCCAGCGTGCCGGCTGCGTGATCGGGTGCATCGGTGCCCACAAATGGCGCGCACACCAGCACACTGGTCTGGGCAGCAGCCGGCAGGTGGAGCCGCAGGATCGGTGGCGGCAGCAGCTCGGCCGGAACCGCGGGTGGCTCGGCAGATTCCGCAGGGAGCGGCTCCGGCGGTCTCGCCCAGTCCTCCAGCACGGGCCGAACCAGCGCCCGCGCGCCCGCGGCGTCGAGATCGCCGGCCAGCACCACTGCAACCCGGTCCGGCCGCACCCAGCGGCGGTGCAGCGCCACCACGTCCTCGCGCCGCACCGCCATCAGGTGGACTGGCGTGGTCACGCTGCCTTGCGGATCGGCGCCCCAGGGGATGCGGCGGGCGACCAGTGCGGCGAGCTGCGCGGGATCCTGCAAGCGCAGCGCCAGCGCATCGCGCGCCTGCGCCCGCACCGCCAGCAGATCGGTTGCGGCGAACACCGGATGCCGCAGCAGATCCGACAGCAGCGCCAGCGCCGCCGCCGCGCGCGGGGCCAGCACCGTCATTTCCAGCACGGTCAGGCGCTCGTCCACCCGAACCGACACCGCGCTGCCCAGCGCCTCGGCCTGCCGCGCCAGCGCCACACCATCGACCGGCCGCCCCCGCCGCAGCGCCCCACGCGTCAGCAACTGCGCCATCAGCTCTGCCACACCCCGCTGGCCGGGCGGGTCGAACGCCGGCCCGCAGCGCACCACCAGCGCCACGCTCACCAGCGGCAGCCCTGGTCGGGGAGCGACGATCAACGTCAGACCGTGGTCACCGAGAAACTCCTCGGTGTACGCAGGGAGGTGCAGGGACAGCGTCGGGCCTGGCTCGGGCAACCGTGGTGCGGCGGACGCCACGGGGCTGTCGGGCACCCGCGTGGCCGTTTGACCTGCCACCACGGCCGGCCCGCGCCTCGGCACGGCGCAACCACCCGCCGCTGCCCCCAGCACCGCAGTGCCCCCACGAACGATCCACTGCCCGAAGGTGCGCCGCTTCACGGAAAACTTCCCGGCACGGCCGGTGCCTGGACATAGCGCAGCGTGACCCGGTGCGCGTCCAGCACGCAGGCGCGCAGCACGCGCTGCACATCCTCCGCACGCACGGCCTGCAACTGCGCCAGCTCGGCATCGGCCGCACGCGCATCCTGTCGGCGTACCACCGCCCAGCCCAGCGCCAATGCGCGGCCCTCGGCGGTCTGGCGGGCCACCAGTGCCTCGGTCAGCAACTGGGTGCGCACCTTGTCCAGCTCACCGATCGGGATGCGGCCGTGGGCCAGCCGGTGGACGGCGCGCAGCAGCGCGGTTTCCAGCAGCGGCAGCCGCGGATCGCGCCGCGCATCACCACCGACCACGGACGGCCCCGCTGCGATCGCCCAGGCGCTGAGCATGCCGGCGTCCGCGTGCAGCTCTGCGCCAGACCCCGCACTCTGCGCCAGCAGCGTGCGCTCGACCAGCCCGACCGACAGGCGCGACGAGTCGCCCTCCCCCAGCAGCGCCGCCGCCACGCGCAGCGCACCCGCATCGGCGTGGGCGGCACCGGGCGCCTGCCACAGCAGCGCCACCGCGGGCGCCGGCACCTGCGGCCCCATCAGCGTGACCCGCTGGTCGTGGTCGCGACGCGGCTCACGCACCACCACCCGCGGCACGGGCGTCTCCGGCGTGGTCAGTGGTCCGAAATACCGGTCCACCCACGCATCGACCCGTGCAGGATCGACATCCCCGGCGACGATATGAGCGTCGCGTTATCGGGGCGGTAGTAGGTGGCGTGGAAGCGGCGTACATCGTCGAGGCTGGCAGCGTTCAGATCGGCCACCCGCCCGATGACTGGGTGCCGGTAGGGATGGACCAGCCAGAAGACCGGCGCCATGCCGTGGAACAACCGCCCGTAGGGATCGACCAGCACCTTCTGGCGGAATTCCGATTCGACCACTGCACGCTCGCTGCGGAACTGCGCCTCGCTGACCTGGAGCTGCGCCATGCGCTCGGCCTCGGCCCAGAGCAGGCGCTCGACGTGGTTGGCCGGCACGCCGTTGAGGTAGACGGTGGCGTCCTCGGTGGTGAAGGCGTTGTTCTGGCCGCCGACATCCTCGGTCAGCCGGTCGAAGGCCTCGTCGGCGAGGTGGCGGGTGCGCTTGAAC
>JBEEMX010000164.1:0-6983 GCA_041192465.1 Pseudomonadota bacterium
CTCCATCAGCTCGTCCCAGCCCATTTTCTCGATCTTGGCCCGCTCCTCGGCACTGAGTTCGACCTCCAGCGTCTTGCGCAGCCAGTCCAGCGGCACCTCCTGCGTGAAGTCGGTCAGCATCTCCACGCCCTTGAAGTAGGCCGAAAACGCGCGGTCGAACTTGTCGAACTGGACCTCGTCCTTGACCAGCGTGGTGCGGGCCAGGTAGTAGAACTTGTCCACCGAGGGGCCACCGTCGTCGTCGATCACGCCGGCCTGCAGGGCTTCGAGCAGGGTCAGGTACTCGCGGATCGAGACCGGCAGCTTGGCGGCGCGCAGGGTGTAGAAGAAGTCGATCAGCATGGCAGGAGTCTCCGGACGCTCGGCAAGCACGTCGCGTCCGCAAGTCTAGGCCACGTGGTGCGGTTCGGGACTGACCCGGGCTGAATAGCGCGGGCTTTGGCAGGCTCTTCAGGTGCTGCGGTGGGGGAAGGCTTGCTTACATTCAGCATCACCTTTATCCATCCAAGCCGTGACCGACCGATGCTGCTGCTGCCGAATCCACCGCCGCTGAATGCTCCCGCCGCACCGTCCGCCGCGTGCGCGCTGGTTCCCCCGCGCGGCTTCACGCTGGTCGAGCTGATGGTGACGGTGGCCGTGCTTGGCATTCTGGCGACGGTGGCGATGCCTGGGCTGACCGCATTCACCGCGCGCAACCGGCTCTCGGCGCTGTCATCGGACTTCGTGTCTTCGCTGGTGCTGGCACGCACCGAGGCGGCCCGCGCCGGTTTGCCGGTGCTGGTGCTGCCGGCCGACGGCGGCGTCACCGGCAACGAGTTCGCCCAGGGCTGGAATCTCTACCTGGACCGCAACAGCAATGGCGCATTCGACAGCGGCGACACCTTGATCCGCACCTATGCCGCGCTGCCTGGCACGCTGAAGCTCCAGGGCGCGTCGCCAATCCAGTTCACCGCGATCGGTTACCTGACACCGGCTGCGGCCGTGAACTTCGTGCTCTGCCCCAGTGGGGGGCTGCACGACGGCGTGCAGATCACCGTGCCACCCAATGGCCTGGCCGACGTGACGAGGATCACCACATGCACATGAATCTGCACGGGCGGCCGTCTCGGCCTGCGCGCGGCTTTGCGCTGATCGAGGTGCTGGTGTCGGTCGTGATCCTGGCGATCGCGGCGCTGGGCTATGCCGCGCTGCAACTGCGCGGGCTGTCCACCAACTCCAGCGCGATGTGGCGCAGCAAGGCCACTGTGCTCGCCTACGAGGCGGCCGATCGCGTGCGGGCCAATGTGCCGGGTGCGACGGCAGGGCAGTACAACAGCCTCGTCAACCCGGCGGTCGTGGCCGCCTGCACGCTGACCAACGTCTGCACATCGACCCAGATGGCCGCGCGCGACTTCGCCCAGTGGCGCGGGACGGTGCTGAACGCGCTGCCCGGCGGCACGGGCGTGATCTGCCTGGACAGCACACCCGACGACGGCACCGCAGCCTCGCCCGCCTGCGATGGCAGCGGCACCCAGATCGCGATCAAGGTCTTCTGGAGCGAGCGCGGCACGGCGGCCCGCTTCGTCAACGTGGTGCGGCCATGAACCAACCCAGGATGCGTGGAGTCACGCTGGTCGAGCTGCTGGTGGCAATGGCACTGGGGCTGTTCCTGGTGGGTGTCATGGGCATGATCTTCCTGGGCAGCAAGAGCACTTTCCAGGCGCAGAACCAAGTCTCGCGCTTGCAGGAAAGTGCGCGATTCACCATCGACACCATGGCGGGTGATCTGCGCATGTCGGGGTTCCGCGGTTGCCGCGGCGTCGGCACCGGTACACCGATCACCAACCTGCTCAACACGCCGACCGGCTTTCTCTACAACTTCGCCGCCGGCATCTGGGCCTCGCACCACAACGGCTCGACCTGGGCTCCGGTGCTGGACGCTGCCATCTCCAACCCGGCCTTGGCCCCGGCACCGAGCAGTGCGGGCGATGTGCTGACCGTGCGGCGCACCGTCGGCCCTGGCTGGGCACTCACCGCCGAGATGGCCACTCCCAACGCGGCGCTGAGCGTCACGCCTACCGGCCGAATCACCTCGGGTGACCTGCTGCTCGTGTCCGACTGCGTCGGCGCGGCCGTGTTCCAGGCCACCAACAACCGCCCCGGGCTGGACGGTTCGATCGAGCATAGCGCCAGCGTCACCGCCACACCGGGCGTGAGCGCAAACACCCTGGGCCGCGCCTTCCTGCAGGACGCGATGGTCTTCCGGCTTGCCACCGTCACCTACTACCTCGCGCCCAGCGCCCGCACCGGCAAGACGACGCAGCGTGCGCTCTGGTCGTACACCACGCCGGTCTACGACGGTACGCCGCAGCCACAGGAGCTGGTCACCGGTGTCGAAGGTTTCCGGGTGACGCTGGGGCTGGACAGCAACGGCGACGGCGCGGCCGATGCCTATGTGCTGCCAACCGATGTCACCGACTGGACGCAGGTGGTGACCGCCCAGACCGAGCTGCTGCTGGCCAGCACCGAGGACAACATCACCAGCAGCTACCAGCCCTACACCTTCGCCGGCACCACCGTGACCCCCACGGACCGGCGCATGCGGACCGTGGTGTCCACGATCGCGCAGGTCCGCAATGCGCTGCGCTGAACCGAGCCGGACGGAACGGATGCCGATGACACGCCGCCACGAATCGGGTTTCTCGCTCATCACCATCCTGATGATGATGGTGGTGCTGGTGTCGCTGGCGCTGGCAGGCATGAACGCCAGCCTGGTGCAGGAACGCATGGCCGGCAATGCCCGTGACCGCAACATTGCGCTGCAGGCCGCCGAGGCCGCGCTGCGCGACGCCGAGGCGGACATCGAGGCCAATCTGACCGTGGCCTCGGCGTTCGTGTCGGCCTGCACCGGGGGCCTGTGCCTGCCACCGTCCATGACCTCGAACAACCCGACCTCGCAGCCGCTGTGGAAGACCGTGGACTGGAGTGCCTCGGCCAGCAAGAGCCGCGCCTACGGCAGCGTCACCGGGGCGACCGCCTTGCCCGGCGTGTCGGCCGCGCCGCGTTACCTGATCGAGCTGTTGCCTGTACTGCCGCCTGTGTCCGGTCAGTCCGCCAGCCTCGGCAACAGCGACGAGGACGCCGCGCAGGCATTCCGCATCAGCGTGCGTGCCACCGGTCTGCGCACCTCCACCGTCGTGGTCCTGCAGTCCACCTACATCAAGCGATGAACCACCTCCACACCCCCTCCCGGCCCACTGGTATCCGCTGCGCGGTGGCGGTGCTGCTGCTGTCGCTGTCCGGCCTGGGTTGGTCCCAGACCATCAACTTCGCGCAGACGCCGCTGTACCTGGCCTCCTCCGTCAAGCCCAACCTGCTGGTGCTGTACGACAACTCGCCGTCGATGGAGTACCTGATGCCCAGCAACCTCGGTGCGACCGATCTGACCGACCCGAACACCCGCGGCAACATCGCCCGCGATGTGCTGCGCCAGAACATCACGACCTACCAGAACACCTTCCGCTGGGGCTTGTCTACCTTCGCGATGAACGCCCCAATCTTCCTCACCACGGCTGCCAGTCAGGGCCTGCCGAAGATCTACTACAGCACCGGAGGCAATGGCAGCGGCGTCGTGCTGCAGGATGTGCAGGACAACTCGACCACCCACTACCAGCGCCTCATGACGCTGATGGCCCCCGAGACCAACACGCTGACCACGACCGAGCTGAAAAATGCCTCGGTCGGCACGCCGCTGCCGGGTGCCATCCGCACTGCGGCCCAGTATTTTGCCAACACGGTGACGGGCCACCCGTCGCCGATCATCGACAAGACCTGCCAGCGCAACTTCGTCGTGATCGCCACCGACGGGGATCCGACCATCAAGGCCGATGGCTCGACCTACAGCACCGCGGACATCAAAAACACGGTGAACAGCAGCGGCGTCTGGACCTTCGGCCAGGCGACCCAGGACGTGTTCACCCAGATCACGGCCCTGCGCAGCGTTGCAGTGACCAACAACACGGCCATCAACGGCACCTACGATGTGCAGACCTACCTCATCGGTCTGGGTGACGTGGCGACAACTCCCTCGTCCGTCGCCGCGATGAACCGCATGGCGCAGCTCGGTGGCACCGGTGCCGCCAACCTGGCCTCGGACCGGGCGGCGGTGAACACGGCTTTTGCCCGAATCGTCAACGACATTGCCACCCGCACCAGCGCCGGCAGCGCAGTGGCGATGAACTCCGGCGCCTGGAGCACCGGCTCCGAGGTTTACCAGAGCCGCTTCAACTCGGCCGACTGGTCCGGGCAGCTACTGGCTTACCGGCTGGATACCTCTGGCGCACCGCAGACGACACCGCGCTGGGATGCCTCGGTCCAGATCAACACCCAGCACTGGAACACGGGCCGCCAGGTCTTCACCTACAAAGCCTCTGCTGCGCTGGGCGCACGGGGCATCGCGTTCCGCTGGCCGGCCAGTGTGTCCTCGCCCGGCGCGACCGAGCTGGACACCAGCATGGTGACCGCCTTGAACCGCAGCAGCGCCGGTGTGGCCGATACCGCGGGTGCGCAGCGCCTGAACTACCTGCGTGGCGACACCTCGCGCGAGGTGCGCAACTGCGCCAGCTGCAGCGCGCCGCTGTTCCGCAACCGCCCGGTCACCGTGCTGGGCGACATCGTCAACTCGGCACCGGCGTACGTGAAAGGCGGGGACCAGTACATGCGTGATGCCGTCGAGGCAGCGACCTACGCCAGCTACCGCACATCGCGGGCCGCCATGACACCGCTGGTGGCCGTGGGCGCCAACGACGGGCTGCTGCACGTCTTCGATTCGACCAGCGGCAACGAGGTCTTCGCCTATGTGCCCTCGCTGGTGGCGAGTCAGCTCAGTGCGCTCACCGAGTCGGCCTACACCCACGCCTACAACGTCGATGGCTCGCCGGTGGCGCGGGACGTTTACTACAACGGTGCCTGGCACACCGTGCTGGTGAGCGGCCTCGGGGCCGGCGCCAAGGGGCTGTTCGCGCTCGACATGACCGATCCGACCAAGTTCACCGAAGCCAACGCTGCCAGCGTTGTCCGCTGGGAACTCGGCGGCAGCGACGGTGATGTGGGCCACCAGTTGCAGCAGCCGCTGATTGCCCGGATGAAAAATGGCCGCTGGATGGCCATCGTCGGCAACGGCTACAACAGCAGCAACGGCCGCGCCGTGCTGCTGCTGGTGGACATCGAGACCGGTGCCGTCACGCGGGTGAACACGCTGGCGGGCAGCACTTCCAGCGTCAATGGCCTGTCCGGCGTGGTGGCGGTCAGCAGCGCCAACAACGGTGTGGCGGACATCGTCTACGCTGGCGATCTGGCCGGCAATGTCTGGAAGTTTGATCTGTCCTCGACCGACGCCACCCAGTGGAAAGTCGCCTATGGCCCTGCGGCCCAGCCCGCGCCGCTGTTCACCACGGCGTCCGGCCAGATGATTTCGGCGCGCCTCGACGTGACCACCCACCCTGAAGGGGGTTACCTCGTCAGCTTCGGCACGGGCCGCTACCTCGATACCGGCGACAACGCCGCTGGCGCGAGCCAGGCGCTTTACGGCATCTGGGACAAGGGCGAAGTGGTCGCTGCCAGCCAGCTCACCACCCAGTCGGTGCTCGGCACCACCGTGGGGCCGGACTCCCGCACCTACCGCTTCACGACCCACGCCGTTGGTCCGGTGACACCGACCTACACCGGCGACAACACCATCACCCGGACCACGTTCCTGTCCACCAAGCGTGGCTGGGTGCTGAACTTGCCCACCGCGGGTGAACGCATCGTCACGCAGACTGCGGTGCGTGCCGGCAAGGTGGTCGTCTCCACGATGATCCCGAGTGCGGTGGCCTGTACCTACGGCGGTGACGGTTGGGTCATGGAGGTCGATGCCGTCACCGGCAACCGATCCGAAGCCGCTGCGCTCGACACCAACGCCGACGGCAACGTGGACACCGGTGATCTGCTGGCCTACCAGTCGGCGCAGGCTTATGCGTCCGGCGTCCGCGCGGGGGCCATTCCTTCTGCACCGCGCTTTATCCGGGCGAAGAACCGCACGCTGGATGACAAGCTCATCAGTCTCTCGAACGGCACGATCATGAAAATCCGGGAGGCTGGTGCGCCACAAGGTTCGGGCCGATCGGGCTGGGAGCAAATCCAATGACAACAACCCTGCGCACCCGCATCCGCATCCGCATGCACGGTTTCACCCTGGTGGAGCTGATGATTGCCGTGGCGGTCGTCGGCATCCTGGCGGGGTTTGCGGTGCCGTCTTACCGTGAGCGCATTGCAGCGTCGCGTCGCAGCGACGCCAAGGCTGCCCTGCTGGCCATCGCTCAGCTGATGGAGCGCACCTACACCGAACGCGGCACCTACGCGGGCGTCGCCCTCGGCACGACCGGCATTTACCCGTCCACATCGCCGCAGGGCTACTACACGCTGTCCATCGCCAGCCAGGATGCGGATGGCTTCAGCCTGCTCGCGTCCCGCGCAGGAGCCCAGGTGGGCGACAAGTGCGGCAACTACACCTACAACCAGGCAGGCGCCAGGGGCGTGGCTTCGGCGACCTACACCGCGGTGCAGTGCTGGTGATGGTCGCAGGCCGGCACGGGGATCAGCGCGCGGGTACGTCGAGTCGGGCGCGCAGGTGCATGTTCACCGGCGGCCACTCTGGCGCGGTGATGCTGTAGACGCAAGTGTCGCGCAGGCTGCCGTCGGCCGTGCGCTGGTGGTGGCGCAGGATGCCGTCGAGCTGCGCGCCGAGCCGCTCGATCGCGCGGCGGCTTTGCTGGTTGAAGCGGTGGGTGCGGAACTCGACCGCGATGCAGTCCAGCGCCTCGAACGCATGGCGCAAGAGCAGCCACTTCGCCTCGGTGTTCAGCGCGGTGCGCTGCACGCGCTTCGCCAGCCAGGTCGCGCCGATCTCCACGCGCCGGAAGCGTGCATCTATGTTCATGTAGGTCGTCATCCCGACTGGCACC
>JBEEMX010000165.1:0-6967 GCA_041192465.1 Pseudomonadota bacterium
GTTTTTTATTTAATTTTTTTAATTCAAGAACGTTCAGCCAGCGGTTTAACGTCCCGCTTTGGCGAACCAACAAAGAGTTGCCGTGGACGGCCAATTTTCTGTTCGGGGTCGGAAATCATTTCGTTCCATTGAGCAATCCAGCCGACAGTGCGAGCCAGAGCAAAAATACCGGTGAACAGGTTCACGGGAATGCCAATCGCGCGCTGAACGATGCCGGAATAGAAGTCCACATTGGGGTAGAGCTTGCGGGAGACGAAGTATTCGTCTTCCAGTGCGATCTTCTCCAGCTCTTTGGCGAGCTTGAACAGCGGGTCGTTTTCCAGGCCCAACTCGGCCAGCACTTCGTTGCAAGTCTCTTGCATGAGCTTGGCGCGGGGGTCGTAGTTTTTGTAAACCCGGTGACCGAAACCCATCAGCTTGACGCCGGAGTTCTTGTCTTTCACCTGCTCCATGAACTCGCCTACTTTGGACACGCCGCCGCTGCGTTGAATGTCTTCCAGCATGTTCAGGCAGGCTTCGTTGGCACCGCCGTGGGCAGGGCCCCACAGGCAGGCCACACCGGCGGCGATGGCCGCAAACGGGTTGGTGCCCGACGAGCCGCACAGGCGCACGGTCGAGGTGGAGGCGTTCTGCTCGTGGTCCGCGTGCAGGATGAAGATGCGGTCGAGCGCGCGCTCGATCACCGGGTTCACCTTGTAGTCCTCGCACGGCGTGGCGAACATCATCCGCATGAAGTTGCCCGCGTAGGACAGGTCGTTCTGCGGGTACATGTAGGGCTGGCCCACGGTGTACTTGTAGGCCATCGCCACCAGCGTCGGCATCTTGGCGATCAGGCGGATCGCGGCGATGTCACGGTGCTCCGGATTGTTGATGTCCGTGCTGTCATGGTAGAAGGCCGACAGCGCGCCGACCAGGCCGGTCAGGATGGCCATCGGGTGCGCGTCCCGGCGGAAACCGCGCAGGAAAAACTGCATCTGCTCGTTGACCATCGTGTGGTTGGTCACGCGGCCATGGAAGTCCGTGCGCTGGTCCGCGTTCGGCAGATCCCCGTACAGCAGCAGGTGGCAGGTGTCGAGGAAGTCGCAGTTGACCGCGAGCTGCTCGATCGGGTAGCCGCGGTACAGCAGCTCGCCCTTGTCACCGTCGATGTAGGTGATGGTCGAGTTGCACGACGCCGTGGACAGGAAGCCCGGGTCGTAGGTGAACTTGCCAGTCTGGGCGTAGAGCTTGCGGATGTCGATGACATCCGGGCCGATCGTTCCCTTGTAGAGCGGCAGGTCCATCGAGGCACTGCCGTCGGAGAACGAGAGCGTGGCCTTCACGTCGGAGGGGGTCATCATGGCTGTTTCCTCGGTAGATCAAGAGTGTCGGAGTCTGTATCGGGTCGGCGCTGCCGCAGCATCTCGAGCACGGCCTTCACGTCTGGCTCGGCCAGATCGCCTTCAGGTTCGCGCCGGCGCAGCAGCAAGTCCAGCAGGTCGTTATCGGCCAGGTCCATCAAAACTTCCAGGCCGCGGGCCTGTCGGACCGTCAGGCTGGATTCATGGCGGCTGAAGAACCGTTCAATGAACAGGTCGTTTTCCAGCAAGCCCCGCCGGCAGCGCCAGTGCAGCTTGCTGAGGGCGCGCTCGTCGAGCAAAGTGTCCATTGCGCATCTTTCAGTGGTCTGACCACGGTGCGCCAGGACAGCGCACCACGGACTCAGACGGCCCGGCGGATCATCAATTCCTTGATCTTGCCGATGGCCTTGGTCGGGTTCAGACCCTTCGGGCACACGTCCACGCAGTTCATGATCGTGTGGCAGCGGAACAGGCGGTACGGGTCTTCCAGGTTGTCCAGGCGGGCGCTGGTGTCCTGGTCGCGGCTGTCGGCGATGAAGCGGTAGGCCTGCAGCAGCCCGGCCGGGCCGACGAACTTGTCCGGGTTCCACCAGAAGCTCGGGCAGCTCGTCGAGCAGCTCGCGCACAGGATGCACTCGTACAGGCCGTTCAGCTCGTCGCGCTCTTCCGGCGACTGCAGACGCTCCTTGTCCGGCGGGATCTCGTCGTTCACCAGATACGGCTTGATCGAGTTGTACTGCTTGAAGAACTGGGTCATGTCCACGATCAGGTCGCGGATGACCGGCAGCCCCGGCAGCGGCTTGAGCACGACGACGCCCGGCAGGTCACGCATGTTGGTGAGACACGCGAGGCCGTTCTTGCCGTTGATGTTCATCGCGTCCGAGCCGCACACGCCTTCGCGGCACGAACGGCGGAAGCTCAGCGAAGGATCGACCGCCTTGAGCTTGTTCAGGGCGTCCAGCAGCATGCGCTCGTTGCCGTCGAGTTCGACGTCGATCGACTGCATGTAGGGCTTGCTGTCCTTGTCCGGGTCGTAGCGGTAGATCTGGAATGTGCGCTTGGCCATGGGATTCTCTTCAGAAGGTGCGGACCTTGGGCGGAACAGAATCCACCGTCAGCGGCTTGAGGTTGACAGGCTTGTACGACAGCGAGTTGGTGGCACTGTCCCAGAGGGTGTGCTTCATCCATTCCTTGTCGTTGCGGCCCAGCGGGAACTCGGCATCGTCCGCGCCGCGCTCGTAGTCCTTGACGGTGTGGGCGCCACGGCATTCCTTGCGGGCGGCGGCCGAGGTCATCGTCGCCTGGGCGGCTTCCATCAGGTTGTCCACTTCCAGCGCCTCGATGCGGGCGGTGTTGAAGACCTTGGACTTGTCCTTCAGGGTGATGCTGGCCACGCGCTCGCGCAGCGCGTTGATTTTGGCGACGCCCTCGTCCATGATCTTCTGGGTGCGGAAGACGCTGGCATGCTGCTGCATCGCGGCGCGCATGTCGTTGGCGACATCCTGCGCGTACTCGCCGCTGGTGCTGCTGTCCAGACGGGCCAGCCGGGCCAGCGAGCGGTCGGCGGCGTCCTTCGGCAGTGCCTTGTGCGACTTCGGCGCGGCCTTGAACGACTCGATGATGTGGTTGCCGGCGGCCTTGCCGAACACCAGCAGGTCGAGCAGCGAGTTCGTGCCCAGCCGGTTGGCGCCGTGGACCGAGACGCACGAGCATTCGCCCACCGCGTACAGGCCGTTCACGACCGTGTTGACGTTGTCCTTCGTCGTCACGACCTGGCCCGTGATGCCGGTCGGAATGCCGCCCATCTGGTAATGGATGGTGGGCACCACCGGGATCGACTCCTTGGTGATGTCCACGTTGGCGAAGTTGTGGCCGATCTCGAACACCGACGGCAGGCGTTTCAGGATGGTGTCGCCGCCCAGGTGGGTCATGTCGAGGTTGATGTAGTCCTTGTTGGGACCGCAGCCGCGACCTTCCTTGATCTCCTGGTCCATGCAGCGCGAGACGAAATCGCGCGGGGCCAGATCCTTCAGCGTCGGGGCGTAACGCTCCATGAAACGTTCGCCGTTCGAGTTGCGCAGGATCGCGCCTTCGCCGCGGCAGCCTTCGGTCAGCAGCACGCCCGCGCCGGACACGCCGGTCGGGTGGAACTGCCAGAACTCCATGTCCTGCAACGGGATGCCGGCGCGTGCAGCCATGCCCAGACCGTCGCCCGTGTTGATGAAGGCGTTGGTCGATGCCTGGAAGATGCGACCGGCGCCACCTGTGGCCAGCAGCACGCTCTTGGCTTCCATGATGTAGACCTCGCCGGTCTCCATCTCCAGCGCAGTCACACCCACCACGTCGCCGTCGGCGTCGCGGACCAGGTCGAGCGCCATCCACTCGACGAAGAACTGCGTGCGCGACTTGACGTTCTGCTGGTAGAGCGTGTGCAGCATCGCGTGGCCGGTGCGGTCGGCCGCCGCGCAGGCGCGCTGGACCGGCTTCTCGCCGTAGTTCGCGGTGTGACCACCGAAGGGGCGCTGGTAGATGGTGCCGTCGGCGTTGCGGTCGAACGGCATGCCGAAGTGTTCCAGCTCGTAGACCACCTTCGGTGCTTCGCGGCACATGAACTCGATCGCGTCCTGGTCGCCCAGCCAGTCCGACCCCTTGACGGTGTCGTAGAAGTGGTAGTGCCAGTTGTCTTCCGACATGTTGCCCAAGCTGGCACCGACGCCACCCTGGGCGGCGACGGTGTGCGAGCGGGTCGGGAACACCTTGGTCAGCACGGCCACGTTCAGGCCGGCGCGGGCCAGTTGCAGCGAGGCACGCATGCCCGAACCACCGGCGCCGACGATCACCACGTCGAACTTGCGGCGCGGCAGGGAGCCGGTGTAACCGGCAGCAGTAGCGATGGACGCCATCAGAGTCTCCAGAGAACTTGCACCGCCCAGCCGGCACAGCCGACGAGCCAGACCAGCGTACACACCTGCAGCGTCAGCCGCAGCCCGAGCGAGCGGGTCACGTAGTCCATGAAGATGTCGCGCATGCCGACCCAGGCGTGCCACGCCAGCGAGACGATCAGCACGAAGGTCAGCGTCTTCATCCACTGCGACGAGAAGATCGCCGACCAGCGGTCATAGCCCAGCGGGCCGCCGAACAGGACTTGCGCGAGCAGGGCGATGGTGAACAGCGCCATCAGCACCGCGGTGATGCGCTGGGCGAGCCAGTCGCGCAGACCGTAATGCGCACCGGTGACGATGCGCTTGGAACCGTAATTCGTGGACATGGTGGGGGATTGCCTCGTGGTCTCTTGTCAGGTCAGAACAGGCCGAACAGCTTGGCGCCGAGGGCCACGGTCAGCATTAGGCTCAGCGTGAAGCAGACGATGGCGGACGAGCGGCCCTGTGCCTTGGAGACGCTGTGGGTGGCGTCCATCCAGAGGTGGCGCACGCCGGCGCAGAAGTGGTGCAGGTAAGACCAGATCAGGGCCAGCACCACCAGCTTGACGCACCAGCCCGGCAGGAATCCCCAGCCTGCGGTGAAGACTGACGTGAACGTGTCGAAGGAGACTTCCGAACTCACGCTGGTGTCGAACATCCAGACGATGAAGGGCAGCAACAGGAACATCACGATGCCGCTGGCGCGGTGGAGGATGGACAACTGCGCCGCGACGGGCAGCCGGTACTGGGTCGCGTCGATCAGGCGCATCGGGCCTGGTCGCTGCTTGAGGGTGTCTGCCATGGGATGCCTTTGCCTTTGCCTGTTGTCGTGTGGTGCGTCTTGTGTAATGACGAAGAAACCGCGGAATTTTATTGCAATGCAGCAGGCCGCACACCCTTGGCAGGGTGTCCGACCCACATCTTTTCAGCTCAGCTCGTTGCGGTAGTGGTGTGTCGAGGTGTTGTAGAAGCCCCGGCGCAACTCCACCGGCTTGTCGCCGTAAGTGAACGACAGCCGCTCGACGCTCAGCAGGGGGCTGCCCGCTGCCACGCCCAGCACGCTGGCGATCTCCGTGTCCGCCGCCACCGCCCGGATCTTCTCCTCGGCCCGGATCATGCGGACCCCGAACTCGGATTCGAACAGCCCGTACAGCGGACCCCGGTAGTCGCCCATGCGCTGCGCCGTCAACCCGGTGAAGAGCTGGGCCGGCAGCCAGAGGTCGTCCAGCACGATGGGATGGCCGTGCTGCGAAAGCGTGCGGCGGATTTCCAGCGCCATCTCGCCCGGACGCAGCGACAGGGCTTTCGCCACGTCGGCCGGGGCCGGGATGCGGCGGCAGTCGAGAAACTGACGCTGCATCGGCACCGGGTCTGCGCCGTCTTCCGGCTGCAGGCGCAGGAAACGGTACTGGATCTTCTCTTCGCTGTGCGTGGCCACGAAGGTGCCCTTGCCCTGGCGGCGAACCAGCAGATTCTCGGCTGCCAACTCGTCGATAGCCTTACGCACGGTGCCCTGGCTCACCCGGAAACGGGCTGCCAGCTCCAGCTCGCTCGGGATCGCCTCGCCCGGTTTCCACTCGCCGGACTGCAGCCCGCGCATGATCAGGGTCTTGATCTGCTGGTAGAGCGGGCTGAAGGCCGGCGTGTGGTCGCCCGCCGGATCGGAGGGCTGGAACTGCGCTGACGTGGACGCGGGAGGGGGCATGGGCGAGATTGCAGCACAACGGCGTGTCGGCCTGCAACGCAGTTCTACAAGATGTCTTATATAAGACATAAGATGATTGACAGCATTGGGGTCGATCCCTAGACTGATCGCCGATTTCGGATGTTTTCTGTCTTTTCGTTGACCCCGCGTCTCTGCACTCTTCCATTTCAGGAGCCTCGCCCATGAGCAAGAAGCCCGTCCGTGTTGCCGTTACCGGCGCTGCTGGTCAGATCGGTTACGCCCTGCTGTTCCGCATTGCCTCGGGCGAGATGCTCGGCAAGGACCAGCCGGTCATCCTGCAATTGCTCGAAGTGCCGATGGAAAAGGCCCAGGAAGCGCTCAAGGGCGTGATCATGGAGCTGGAAGACTGCGCATTCCCGCTGCTGGCCGGCATCGAAGCCCACAGCGACCCGATGACCGCCTTCAAGGACACCGACTACGCGCTGCTGGTCGGCTCGCGTCCCCGCGGTCCGGGCATGGAGCGTGCCGAGCTGCTGTCGATCAATGGCGCCATCTTCACCGCGCAGGGCAAGGCGCTGAACGCCGTCGCCTCGCGTGACGTGCGCGTGCTGGTGGTCGGTAATCCCGCCAACACCAACGCCTACATCGCGATGAAGTCGGCCCCGGACCTGCCGGCCAAGAACTTCACCGCCATGCTGCGTCTGGACCACAACCGCGCCGCCAGCCAGCTTGCCGCCAAGACCGGCAAGCCGGTGGCGTCGATCGAGAAGCTGGCCGTGTGGGGCAACCACTCGCCGACGATGTACGCCGACTACCGCTTTGCCACCATCGGCGGCGAGTCGGTCAAGGAC
Source organism: Pseudomonadota bacterium (assembly GCA_041192465.1). Taxonomy (GTDB): domain Bacteria; phylum Pseudomonadota; class Gammaproteobacteria; order Burkholderiales; family Burkholderiaceae_C; genus Sphaerotilus. Next base: position 6,779 of record JBEEMX010000165.1, read on the forward strand.
ATGATCGGTGACGAAGCCTGGAACCGCGACGTGTTCCTGCCGACCGTCGGCAAGCGTGGCGCCGCGATCATCGCCGCCCGTGGCCTGTCGTCGGCCGCTTCGGCCGCCAACGCTGCCATCGACCACATGCGCGACTGGGCTCTGGGCACCAATGGCGCCTGGGTCACTATGGGCATTCCGTCCGGTGGC
>JBEEMX010000166.1:0-6966 GCA_041192465.1 Pseudomonadota bacterium
GACCAGCAGGTGGACGGGTGCGGCCGGGTGGATGTCCTTGAACGCGATCAGCTCGTCGTCCTCGTAGACCTTCTGGGCGGGGATCTCGCCGGCAGCGATGCGGCAGAACAGGCAGTTCGGATCGTGGCTGATGGTGCTCATGGTGCGGCAGAGGGAGTGGAGGGTCGGCTGGCGAATTCGGCCAGCCCGGACAAGCCTTCGCGGCGCTCCAGCTCGGCGATCACGTCCGCCGGTGTCAGCCCGAATTGCGCGAGCGCCACGACGCTGTGGAACCACAGATCGGCCACTTCGTAGACGATTTTCTGCGCGTCCCCATCCTTGGCGGCGATCACCACTTCGGTGGCCTCTTCGCCGATTTTCTTGAGGATGGCGTCGGTGCCCTTGTGGAACAGGCGGGCGACGTAGCTCTTGTCGGGATCACCGCCGCGGCGTGCGGCGATGACCTCGGCGAGGCGGGCCAGGCTGTCCTGGGAGGGCGATGGCGTCGTCGTCATGGCTTGGCGTAGATGGTGCGGGGGTCTTTCAGGACCGGATCGACCGCCTGCCAGGCGGGCTGTCCGTCTGTGCCGGGCAGGAGGCGCTCGTGGAAGCACGAATGGCGTCCGGTGTGGCAGGCGATGCCGGGTGCGTGGCCGTGCTGCGTGACCTTGAGCAGCACGACATCCTGGTCGCAGTCGATCCGGATCTCATGCACCTGCTGCACATGGCCCGACTCCTCGCCCTTGTGCCAGAGGCGGTTGCGCGAGCGGCTCCAGTAGACGGCCTCCCCGCGCTCGGCGGTCAACGCCAGCGCCTCGCGGTTCATCCACGCGAACATCAGCACGTCGTTCGTGCCCGCTTCCTGCGCGATCACGGGCACCAGGCCCTCGGCAGTCCATGCAATCTTGTCCAACCAGTTCATGCGGGGGAGTGTAGCAACCGGCCGTGACAGCCCTCTGTGTTCCGTGACAATTGCCCCATGGCACACCTTGACCCTGCTCAATCCCCCTCGGCATCCCCCTCGACCCGCCCTGTGGCGATCACGCTCGGCGATGCGCTGGGCATCGGCCCGGAAATCACTGTCCGCGCCTTCCTCGATGGCCGCACCGGACCGCCAGGGCAGACGCTGGTGATCGGCGAGCCGGCGGTGCTGCGGCGGGCGGCGGCGGTGTGGCGCCAGCGCAGCGACGTGCCGGAGCTGCCGATCGCCGTGATCGACACGGTGGCGGATCTGGCCGAGGTGCCGCCGGGCACGCTGCCGGTGCTGCTGCCGAGCTGGCGCTGTCCCGAGCTGGCGCAGGCGCCTTGGGGCACGGTGGACGCCCGCTGCGGCCGGCTCGCGGCGGCCTGCATCCGGGACGCGGTGGCGCTGGCCAGCCGGGGCGCGGTATCGGCGATCGTCACGGCGCCGATCCACAAGGAGGCGCTGTCCGCGGCGGGCGAACCGTATCCGGGCCACACCGAGATGCTCGCCGCCGAGAGCGCGGTCCACGGGCAGCCGGCCGACGTGCGGATGATGCTGGCGAACGATGAGCTGAAGACCGTGCTGGTGACGGTGCATTGTTCGCTGCGGGAGGCCATCGAGCGGGTGACGTTCGACGCGGTGCTGTCCACGCTGCGCATCGCCCACGCGAGTGCGGCGCGCTGGGGCCAGCCGACGCCACGCATCGCCGTGGCCGGGTTGAACCCGCACGCCGGGGAGGGCGGTCTGTTCGGCCGCGAGGAGATCGAGGTCATCGCGCCGGCCATCGCCGCGGCGCGCACCGAAGGCATCGATGCCCGCGGTCCGTTTGCGCCGGACACGGTGTTCATGCGCGCCCGGACGGGCGCGTTCGACGTGGTGCTGGCGATGTACCACGACCAGGGGCTGATCCCGGTGAAGTACCTCGGGGTGGAGCAGGGCGTCAACGTCACGCTGGGCCTGCCGTTCGTGCGCACCAGCCCGGACCACGGAACGGCCTTCGACATTGCCGGGCGTGGCGTGGCGGATGCGTCGAGTCTGGTGGCGGCGCTGGCGATGGCGCGGCGGCTGGCTCAGCGCAGTGCGTAGTCGAGCACGACGCCCGCGAAGACCGCTGCGCCGACCCAGTGGTTCTCGCGGAAGGCGCGGAAGCAGCCCTCGCGCGTGCGGTCGCGGATCAGCGTCCAGTGCCACAGCGCCTGCGCGGCGGCCACGGCGATGCCGGCGAGGAACGCCATGCCCAGCCCGGCCCGCACACCCAGCCATGCCCAGACCACCAGATAGACCGCATAGAACGCCATGATCGCCGCCACGTCCCGGTGGCCGAGCGTGATCGCCGAGGTCTTCATGCCAATCTTGAGGTCGTCGTCGCGGTCTACCATCGCGTACTCGGTGTCGTAGGCCAGCACCCAGAACAGGTTGCCCGCCAGCAGCGCCCAGGCCAGTGGCGGTACCTCGGATCGGGCCGCGGCGAAGGCCATCGGAATCCCGAAGCTGAACGCCACGCCCAGCACCGCCTGCGGCATCGAGACGAGGCGTTTGGCATACGGATACACCAGCGTCACCGCCAGCGCGGCGAACGACAGCCCGATGGTCAGTGCATTCGTGGTCAGCACCAGCACGAACGCCAGCAGTGCCAGTGCCGCACCGACCGCCAGCGCCTCCTTCACGGAGACCGCGCCGCTGGTCACGGGCCGGGCCGCGGTGCGCTGGACATGGCGGTCGAAGTCACGGTCGGCCACGTCGTTGATGCAGCAGCCGGCACTGCGCATCAGGAGGGTGCCCAGCGTGAACACGGCCAGCAGATGCCACCCCGGAAAACCGCCCGCGGCCAGCCACAGCGCCGCCAGCGTCGGCCACAGCAGCAGCAGCCACCCAGCCGGCCGGCTCCAGCGGATCAGGTCGAGGTAGAGGGCGAGCTTCGTCATGCCTCCGATTGTCGCGTCACAGCATGGTCTCGGGCAGCGAAGGCATCAGCTCGGCGGTGCGGGTGTCTTCCAGCTCCAGCTCGCGCGGACGCTGTGGCCGGTCGCGCTCACGCCACTTGAGCACGAAATCCAGCACTTGGTCGGCTGGCATTGGCCGCGAGGCAAAGTAGCCCTGCACCATGTTGCAGCCCTCGGCTTCGAGCACGTTGATCTGCAGCGGCTCTTCGACGCCCTCGGCCACCGTGGACATGCGCAGCGACTTGGCCAGGGCCAGGATGTTGCGCACGATCGAGCGTGCATCGCGGCTGGTCAGCAATTCGCGCACGAAGGCGCGGTCGATCTTGAGCGTGTCGAAGGGGAAGCGGCGCAGGTAGGCCAGCGAGGAATATCCCGTGCCGAAGTCGTCCAGCGCGATCTGCACGCCCAGTCGGCGCAGCGCGTGCAACCGCTCCACTGTGCCGCGGTTGTCGTTGATGAACACCGATTCGGTGATCTCCAGCTCCAGCCGACCGGGTGCCAGACCACTGGTCTTGAGCGCGCGCTGCACCGCCTCGGGCAGGTTTTGCGCCATCACCTGCACCGGCGAGATGTTGACCGCCACCTGCAGTGGATCAGGCCAGCGCGCGGCCTGGCAGCAGGCTTCCGTCAGCGCCCACTCGCCCATCGGCAGGATCAGGCCGCTTTCCTCGGCCACCGGGATGAACTCGACCGGGGCAATCGCGCCGTGTTCCGGGTGATTCCAGCGCAGCAGGGCTTCGAAACCAATGACTTCCCAGCCGTCCAGGCTGACCTTGGGCTGGTAGTGCAGCGAGAGCTGGTTCTTTTCCATTGCCTCGCGCAGATCGCGCTCCAGCACGAGCCGGCGGCGGATCTGCTCGCCCAGTCGGGCCACGAAGAAACGCATCGAACCGGTGGCGTGTGCCTTGGCGTCGTAGAGTGCCAGGTCGCCGTTCTGCATCATCTCGTCCACGGTGGTGCCGTCCTGCGGGAAGCGGGCGATGCCGATGCTCACCCGCACCGGCACGGCCGCGCCCATCACCTCGCAGGGCGGGCGCATGGCGTCCACGATGCGCTGGGCGGTGGTGCCGATCTCGGCTTCCTCGCGCACCGAACGCAGCAGCACCGCGAACTCGTCCCCCCCCAGCCGGGCGACCACGTTGCTGCGTCCGACGGCCTCCTTGATGCGGCGGGATACCTCCACCAGCAGCGCGTCACCGGTGGCATGGCCGAGGGTGTCGTTGACGTTCTTGAAGCCGTCCAGGTCCAGGCACATCACGGCGCCCTGGCTGAGCCGGGTCCGGCTGGTCTGCAGCGATCCTTCGAGCAGTACACGGAAATGCGCCCGGTTGGTCAGCCCGGTCAGTGTGTCGTAGTGCGCCAGCCAGGCCAGGCGGCGGTCGGCGATGCGCGCCTGCGTCACGTCGCGGGCCACGCCACGCCAGCCGATCGCGCTGCCGCGCTCGTCCACCAGCGGTTTGGCGGTCATCGACCACCAGCGTTGCTTGCCCTGGATGACCATGGGCAGCATCACATCGCGGAAGGGGTGCCCCTGTGTCAGGCGCTCGTGCAGGGTGTTGGCGGATTCGCGGTCGGTCTCGCCGAGCTTTTTCTGCAGATCGGCCAGCAGCGCGAGCAGCGAATGGTCGTTGAGGTCTTCCACCGTCAATCCCAGCGCGCCCGCGAATTGCTTGGAGACGTGTTTGAGGCGGCCTGCCGAGTCGATTTCCCAGAGCACGTCGCTGCCTTGCTCCTCGAAGTCGCGCAGCAGCAGGCCGATGAGCTGGTTCTGGTGCTCGGCCTTGACCTCGGCGCTCACGCGGGCTTGCAGGTTGCGCCGCACGCTGCGCGAGGCACCGATCGCCAGGCCCGTCAGCACGATCCACTGCACGACCCCATAGGTCTGCAGCCCGGAGCCCCAGCCGAGGTAGGACAGCACCGTGCCCAGGCTCAGTGCCCCCGTGAAGGCGAGCATCGCCCGCGGCAGCGACAGCAGAGTGAAGGCCCCTGCGCTGAGCATTGCCACCATGGACAGGCCGATGGTGAGCTGGTGCGCTGGCTGGTTGTCGAAGACCAGCGTGGCAGGCGCCAAGCCCCAGACGGCACCGATGAGGGCAGCGTGCAGGTCGTAGGTGGTGATGCGCCGTGGTGAGACGGTCGCGGCGCGCACGCGGCGGTGGGTGAACCAGAACTGCAGTTGCGCCAGGGTGAGGGCGATGATCGCGGTGAGCCAGACCAGCAGCAGGGCCTGTGGAATCTGCGGTGACGCGGTGAATACCAGCAGCAGGGCGTTCATCAGCGACATGCCGGCCATGTACGGCAAGGTGCGCAGCACGGCGGCGTGCTGGCGCAGGCGTACCCGTGCTTCGACCGCGGCCTCGGACGATTGAACCGAATTCCGGCGATCGGTGCGGCGGCGTTCCGCGTCACGGCGTCGCGGGGACGTCGAAGAAGTGCGGTTCGTTTTCGGGGAGGGGGGCATCGGGGGCACTCGCAACCAGACATGTCGAACCATGTCCTCGTTGCTGATTTCGGCCGCGATGCGGGCAGCTTGAGCCGGCGAGGTGGTTCGCGCCGGCCGTTCCCGGTCAGTCGGTCACGCGGCGTACCCCAGGCAGAGGACACTGGTAGACCGCGTTGCGCAGCGCCGCGATGGCCTCGTAGCGCGTGAAGGAGCGCCGCCAGGCCAGAACCACCCGCCGCGTCGGCACTGGGTCGCTGAACGGCACGTAGCGCAGCAGCGACGGATTGTCCGGCGCGTCATGGTCGACCGGAACGGACAACTGTGGCACCACGGTGATGCCCATGCCCGAAGCCACCATGTGCTTGATGGTTTCCAGTGACGAGCCTTCGAAACTCTTGCGGATGCCTTCGGTGTCGCTGGAGAAACGGGCGAACTCAGGGCAGACTTCCAGCACATGGTCGCGGAAGCAGTGGCCCGTGCCCAGCAGCAGCATGGTCTGCTGCTTCAGCTCGGCCGACGAGATCGAGGTCCGCCCGGCCAGCGGATGGTGGCGCGGCACGGCCACCATGAACGGCTCGTCGTAGAGCGGTGCGATCGCCAGCCCGGTGTCGGGAAAAGGCTCGGCCAGGATGGTGCAGTCCAGCTCGCCGGTGCGCAGCATCTCCAGCAGCCGCACGGTGAAGTTCTCCTGCAGCATCAGTGGCATCTGCGGCACGTGTTCGATGGCGTTGCGCACGAGGTCGGGCAACAGGTAGGGGCCGATCGTGTAGATCACGCCCAGCCGCAGCGGCCCGGCCAGCGGATCCTTGCCGCGGCGTGCGATCTCCTTGATCGAGGCGGCGCTTTCCAGTGTGGTCTGCGCCTGCCGGACGATCTCCTCGCCCAGCGGCGTGATGCTCACCTCGCTGCCTCCGCGCTCGAAGAGTTTCACCTCCAGCTCCTCCTCCAGCTTCTTGATCGCCACCGACAGCGTGGGCTGGGAAACGAAACACGCCTCCGCCGCTCGGCCGAAATGCCGCTCGCGGGCAACGGCCACGATGTAACGCAGTTCGGTGAGGGTCATTGCTGGTCCCGGAGCGCGCGGCAAAGGCGCCGCATGGCTGGATTGTGCTCAAAATGGGGGGCAGTGTCATGGTGCGTGCCGGGATGACCGCGTTGCCGCCCCGTGGGAAAATGTGGCGTCAGGGCATCGGCCGGATTTCTGCGGGTCCGAAAACGGGCCGAATGTCAGGGAGGCGAATCTATAATTCGCGGCGTTTTTGCTTGATCGACATCAAAACCACCATATGAGCAAACAGATACTTGTCACGGTCGCTTCCGCTTTTGCACTCGCAGCCGGTGTGTCTTCCGTGCATGCTCAAGACAACCCGGCCGGAGACGCGGCCAACGGTCAGAAGAAGGCCGCGATGTGCATCGGCTGCCACGGCATCCCGAACTACCGCGCCAGCTTCCCTGAAATCCACCAGGTTCCGATGATCTCGGGCCAGGGTGCCAAGTACATCGTGTCGGCACTGACCGCCTACAAGAAGGGCGAGCGCAAGCACCCGACGATGCGCGCCATTGCTGGTTCCCTGTCCGAGCAGGACATGGCCGATGTGGCGGCGTTCTACGCTGGCCACCAGGCGCCCGCGTCGGCC